>CALJTZ010000088.1 GCA_937975655.1 uncultured Synechococcus sp.
GCCTGGGAGGGACAGCGTGATACTGCCCCTTCGTAAGCCTCTGCGGTCAGATTCAGGCGTCGTAGTACATGGTGAACTCGTGGGGGTGGGGCCTCTGGCGCAGCTGCTGCACCTCCTCGTACTTCATTGAAATCCAGTTCTCAATGAAGTCCTCGGTGAACACACCGCCGGCCAGCAGGTAGTCCTTGTCGGCCTTGAGGGCCTCCAGGGCACCGTTCAGTGAGGCCGGCACCGTGGAGATCCTGGCGAGCTCCTCAGCCGAGAGTTCGAACAGGTCCACGTCCGTGCCATCGCCCGGGTCGATCTGGTTCTTGATGCCATCGATGCCGGCCATCAGCATGGCGGCAAAGCCCAGATAGGGATTCGAGAGGGCATCACCGGAGCGGAACTCCAGGCGCTTGGCCTTGGGGTTCATGCCGGTGAGCGGGATGCGCACGGCGGCGGAGCGGTTGCCCTGGGAATACACCAGGTTCACCGGCGCCTCGAAGCCAGGCACCAGGCGCTTGTAGCTGTTGGTGGTGGGGTTGGTGAAGGCCAGGAAGCTGGGCGCGTGCTTCAGCAGGCCACCGATGTACCAGCGGGCGGTTTGGGAGAGGTTGGCGTAGGTTCCCTCACCCCAGAACAGAGGTTGGCCACCTTTCCAGAGGCTCTGGTGCACATGCATGCCGCTGCCGTTATCGGCAAACACGGGCTTGGGCATAAACGTGGCGGTCTTGCCGTACTTCTTGGCAACGTTGCGCACCACGTACTTGTAGATCATCACGTTGTCCGCGGCGCTGATCAGCTCGGCGAACTTGATGCCCAGTTCGTGCTGGGCCGTGGCCACCTCGTGGTGCTGTTTCTCAATGGGGACTCCCAAGGCGCCCATGGTGAGCAGCATCTCGCTGCGGATGTCCTGAAGTGTGTCGTTCGGAGCGACAGGGAAGTAACCCTCCTTCAGCTGGATCTTGTAGGCGAGGTTGCCGCCTTCCTCGAGGCGGTCGTTGTTCCAGGGCGCCTCGATCGAATCAACGCTGTAGAAGCTGGAGCCATTGGCGCTCTTGTAGCGCACGTCATCGAAGATGAAAAACTCCGGCTCAGGCCCGAAGTAGGCGGTGTCCGCCAGGCCTGTGGAGGCCAGGTAGCCCAGGGCCTTCTGGGCCAGGGCCCGGGGGCAGCGGGCGTAGGGCTCACCGCTGCGGGGTTCCTGGATCGAGCAGATCAGGCTGAGGGTCTTGTGGCTGTAGAAGGGGTCGATCCAGGCGGTGTTCGGATCCGGCACCATCGCCATGTCGGATTCGTTGATGGCCTTCCAGCCACGGATCGAAGAGCCGTCGAAGGCCACGCCCTCGCTGAAGGCCGCTTCATCAATCAGGTCCTGGCACACGGTGAGGTGCTGCCACTTGCCGTGGAGGTCCACGAACTTGAGGTCAACCAGTTCGATGCCCTCGTCCTTGATCTGACGGAGGACGTCCTGGGCGGTTTTGGCCATGACGTGATCGGGTGGAGGCTGAACGGTGATACCCGCCTGGAACCGGGCGTCGCGGGACCGTACGGATCCCCAGGGGCCCACTATGTATCCGGTGTAACCAAAAGCACGGCGACGGACAGCGGCCGCTTGCGTAACCGTTTCTGTCAGATTCGCCAGATCGATCGGCGGGCAAGGGATCTGGAGGTTTTCAGGTGCTACGTTCCGGCTCAGGTGCGTCGATCCTTCACGCCATGCGCGATGCCATCACCGGTCTGATTGGTCGGTATGACCAGCTCGGCCGCTACTTCGATCGTGAAGCGATCGACCGCGTGGCGACGTATTACTCGCAGTCCGCTGTTCGCCTGGCCGCCGTTGAGTTGATCAACCGTGAAGCCGCTGAAATCGTGCGGGAGGCCAGCCAACGCCTCTGGCAGGCCGATCCGGAGCTGCTGTTGCCCGGTGGCAACGCCTACACAACCCGTCGCTGGGCGGCCTGCCTGCGCGACATGGACTATTTCCTCCGCTATGCCAGCTACGCCCTTGTGGCTGACGACAGCACCATCCTCAATGAGCGGGTGCTGAACGGCCTGGACGACACCTACAAGAGCCTGGGTGTGCCCACCGGCCCCACTGTCCGCAGCATCGCCCTGATGGCCGATGTGGTCTGCGAAAAGCTGGCGGATGCCGGCCTGGTGGATGGTGCCGCCCTCAACGCCGTTGTGCGGGCTCCGTTCGAGCATCTCTGCCGCGGCCTAGCCGACACCAACGTGCGGGCCCGCTGAGGCTCCCACCGCTACGTAGGCTCCCTTCCACCTGACCTGACCCAGGCCTTGGCTTCCATCACTACACCCGTGTCCGATCGGCACCGTCTCCAGCTCGGCCCGATCGACACGCCGGCTCGTCTGCTGCTGGGACCAGGCCCCTCGAATGCCCATCCCACGGTGCTTCAGGCCCTGAGCCGCACACCGATCGGCCACCTGGACCCCCTCTACGTGGCCCTGATGGGCGAAGTGCAGGAGCTGCTGCGCTACGTGTGGCAAACCGACAACCGCCTCACCCTGCCCATGAGTGGCACGGGCAGTGCGGCCATGGAGGCCACGATCGCCAACATGGTCGAGCCCGGTGATTCCGTGCTGGTGGCCGTGAAGGGCTATTTCGGCCTGCGCCTTCAGGACATGGCCGGTCGCTACCGGGCCGAGGTTCACACCATCGAGAAGCCCTGGGGTGAAGCCTTCAGCCTCGAGGAGATCGAAGCCGGACTGAAGCAGCACCGCCCCAAGATCCTGGCGATGGTGCATGCCGAAACCTCCACCGGCGTCTGCCAGCCCATGGACGGTATCGGCGACCTTTGCCGCCAGTACGACTGCCTGCTGCTGCTGGACACCGTGACATCTCTCGGTGCGGTGCCCCTTTATCTGGATGACTGGAAGGTGGATCTCGCCTACAGCTGCAGCCAGAAGGGCCTCAGCTGCCCCCCCGGCCTCGGCCCCTTCACCATGGGCCCTCGGGCGGAGGAGAAACTGGCCAACCGCCAGGGCAAGGTGCCCAACTGGTACCTGGATGTGAGCCTGCTGAACCAGTACTGGGGCAGCGATCGGGTGTATCACCACACTGCACCGGTGAACATGAACTTCGGCATGCGCGAGGCCCTGCGCCTCATCGCTGAGGAGGGTCTGGAAGCCGTCTGGGCCAGACACCGAGCTTGTGCGAAGCGGCTCTGGGCTGGCCTCGAGCGCCTCGGCCTGGAGCCCCACGTGCCCCACGCCCTGCGGCTGCCCACCCTCACCACGGTGCGCATCCCGGAGGGTGTGGATGGCAAGGCCTTCAGCCTGCACTTGCTCAACAAGCACGGCATCGAAGTGGGCGGCGGCCTCGGTGTGCTGGCCGGCAAGGTGTGGCGCATCGGCCTGATGGGCTACAACAGCCGCGAGGAGAACGTGGATCTGCTGCTCAACCTTCTGGAGCAGGAGCTGCCTGCCTTCCGTTCCGCAGCTCCCGTTGCTGCTGCCGCCGCTGCCTGAACCAGCCTTCCAGCTGTAATCCACAGTCCTGGGCCAGGGTGCCTCCCACCACCTGCATGTGGTGATGGGCGCTCGGGTGGTTGGCTAGATCAAGGCAGCCTCCCAGGGCACCGCGCTTGGCGTCGCTGGCCCCGAACACCACCCGTCCCACGCGCGCCTGCACCAGGGCACCGGCGCACATGGGGCAGGGCTCCAGGGTCACCAGCAGGGTGCAATCGTTGAAGCGCCAGTCCTGGCGTAAGCGGGCGGCCTGCTGCAAGGCCACCAATTCGGCGTGGCCCAGTGGGTTCTGGTCGTTCTCCCGCCTGTTGCTGCCCCAGCCAATGGCACGGCCCTGGCCATCCAGGACAACCGCGGCCACGGGAATCTCTCCGCTGGCGCCAACCCTGGCTGCCCGGCGCAGTAGGCGCTCCATCCAGGCCTCATCCAGCGGACACGGGGGGCTCAGGGGGCTGCTGCGGCTCCCTTGAGATTGCCAGTCCTCCGGACCCGGGACCACGGGGCGAGAGGATGGAGGCCCTTGATGCCTGGCCATTGGCTCCAGCTCCCCAGCCCGAGCCCTCCCTCGCCCTGGCGGCCTTCCCGGATCCCACTACGGCGGATCCGGCCCTGGCGGCTTTCCTGCAGCGGGCCAGTGATCAACTCTGTCGCTGGTGGGCCAGCGCGGCCGATCGCCCCCCGTTGCCGGCCTTGAGTGTGCTGCCGGAGGTGGCACCCCATGGCGCCGGCCTCCCGGTGGAGACCCTGCTGGCCGATCTGCAGCTGGTGATGGATGGCGCCTATAATCCCTGTCATCCCGGTGCCATGGCGCACCTGGATCCGCCACCGCTCACGGCTTCGGTAGCGGCTGATCTGATCTGCGCCGGTCTTAACAACAATCTGCTGGCCGAGGAGTTGTCGCCCAGCCTGTCGCGGCTGGAGCGCAGCCTCACTGGTTGGCTGGCCCAGAGCCTTGGCCTCGGGTCCCAGGCAGGTGGTGTGGCCGCCAGCGGCGGTAGCCTCAGCAACCTGATGGCCCTTGTGGTAGCGCGCCATCAGGCCGGATTGCAGGGCTGTGCCGATGCGGTGGTGTTGTGCAGTGCCGATGCCCATGTGTCCATTGCCAAGGCCTTGGCGGTGATGGGCCTGCCGCCCCAGGCCCTGCAGCCCCTCGCCCTCAACGGGCAGGGCCAGCTGGATGTGGCGGCCCTGGCCCAGGCGCTTGAGCAGCACGCCCGTCAGGGCCAGCCGGTGTTGGCCGTGGTGGCCACCGCTGGCACCACCGTGCGCGGGGCCGTGGATCCGATTGAGGCCATCGCCCCCCTCTGCCGCCGCCATGGCGTGTGGCTGCATGTGGACGGAGCCATCGGTGCGGTGTTTGCCCTCAGTGAGCGCCATCGCCAGCGGGTGCCAGGGCTGGGCCTGGCCGACTCCCTCACGGTGAACCCCCAGAAATTGCTCGGTATCACCAAGACCTCCTCATTGCTGCTGCTGCGCCAACCGGAACTGCTGGCCGCCTGCTTCGCTACGGGGCTCCCCTACATGGAGCCCAGCTGGGACCAGGCCCACGGCGGTGAGTGCGGCCTGCAGGGCAGCCGCCCGGCGGAGGTGCTCAAGCTGTGGCTCGGCCTGCGTCAGCTCGGGATGGAGGGCATCGGGGCCGTGCTCGATGGCGCGGTGGCCCGGCGCCAACGGCTGCAGGCCCTGCTGGAGCCCCTGCCCCTGGATTGTGTGGCCGGTCCTCTGCACCTGCTGGCCTTCAGCCCCACGGGCGCCACTGCGTTGCAGGCAGAGTTGTGGTCGACGCTTGCCCGGCAGCGCTTGCTCGACCAGCAGCTGATGCTCTCGCGCCCTCACTACGCTGGCCGCCACCATCTCAAGGCTGTGCTGGGCAACCCCCACACCACGGACACGGAGCTGCTGGCCACCGCCGCCGTGGTGGAGGCGTCCCTTCTGGAGGTATCGGCATGACGGAGCCCTCAACTCCTCCCCAGGCCCGGGGCCGCTGGGTGGCCATCGTGACCGGGGCCCTCTCGATCCTGATCGCCGTGGCCTATCTGGTGTTGATCACCGTGCTCGACTCCCGCGGACCACTGCTGCCGCCGCCCCCTGAAGCGCTCGGGCTCAGCGCGGTGGACGCTGGGGGGGCAGCTGCCGCTCCTTCTCCTGGCGTTGCAGCGGTTCCACCACCCGTCTGAGGGCGGCGTCGAGGAACTGGCGCAGGGCTGAGTCGCGGCGGTTGAGGTCGTATTGGCGCTGCACCACCTCCTGCACGCCGCCATCGCCCCAGTCCTGGTCCTGCTGGAAGTAGGTGATGAAGCTGCGGCCGGCAATGCGGGTGAGCCAGCCGGCACCCACAGCCTGCACAGCTTTGCTGAGCAACAGGGCCGGCAGGTTGAGCGTGAGGGCGGCGCCGATCAGGCTCAGACCCCCTTTGATCACCCCCAGACTGGCCAGGGTGCGGCCCACCGACACCGCCAGCTCCTGGGCGGTGGTCTTGCTGAGGCTGACGCCATAGACCCGGGCGATCTCCACCACCATCTGGGCATTCACCGCGGCGGTGCCGAGCAGATCCACCACCGGCAGTGGGGTGACCGCCAGGACGCCTGCACTGATCCACACGTAGCGATCCACGATCGCCTCGGCATCGCTCTGGCGCTGCTCCCCCAGTAACTGCCGCCCGGCATCGCTGAGGCGGCGGCTCTGCAACAGGATGTTGTCGGCGATCAGTTCCTCCCCATCACTGTGAAGCACCTGGGCGATGCGCCGCAGCAGGGCGTCAATCTCAGGCTGGGGTTGGAGTGGCCGACCACCCGGCATCGGCACGCTCTGGGGGGCTGCGCTGGCGGCCACCACGTCGTCTGAGGCGATGCGGCCGGCGGTGCGGCGCCGCAACAGGCCCAGCAGCCGGCGCTCCTCCTCTTCCCCGCGCAGGTCGCACTTGTTGAGCACCAGGATCAGCCGCTTGCCCAGGCTTGCCAGGGCTTCAAACACCGCGTGTTCGGCGGCACGCAGGTCGCCATCCACCACCAGCAGCAGTAGATCGGCCTGGGCGGCCTGCTGACGGGCCACCTGTTCCCTGTTCTGGCCATCCCGGCCGGCCTCCAGGATGCCGGGGGTGTCCACCAGATCCACACCCGCCCAAGCTTCGAGCGACTGGATGCGCCGCGAGAAC
>CALJTZ010000089.1 GCA_937975655.1 uncultured Synechococcus sp.
GTCTCGATGAGGACGACTACCCCACCCCCTTTGCGGGCCTGCAGGACTGGCACGTGATGCGTGCCCTGGCCATCCATCGCCCCGAGTTGGCCAGGCCCTATCTGCATCTGGTGGACCAGGAACCCTTTGATGAGGACTGAGCCTCACCGCCCGCCTGGCTCCGCTGCGGATCCCCTCGAGGGGCGCCGAATCCTGGTGGGTATCAGCGGCAGCATCGCAGCGGTGAAGCTGCCGCTGCTGGTGAGTGCCCTGGCCAAGCGCGGTGCTGAGGTGCGCTGTGTGCTCACCCCTAGCGCTGCGGCTCTGGTGAGCCCTGTGGCGTTGGCCAGCCTCAGCCGCCATCGCTGTTATCTCGATGCCGACCAGTGGAGCCCCCAGGCGGCGCGGCCCCTGCACATCGAGCTGGCGGAATGGGCCGAGCTGGTGGTGCTGGCTCCGCTCAGTGCCACCAGCTTGGCGCGCTGGGTTCATGGCCTCGGCGACACCCTGCTGGCGTCGTTGCTGCTCGCTACCGAGGCGCCGGTGCTGGCCGCCGCCGCCATGAATACAGCCATGTGGGGCGCACCGGCCGTGGCACGCAACTGGGCAGAGCTTCAGGGCTATGCAGGGGTTCTGCCCCTGGGACCTGCCGCTGGCCTGCTGGCCTGCGACCGTGAGGGAGCCGGCCGGATGGCGGAACCGGCCCTGTTGCTGCTGGCGCTGGAATCGCTCGCCCTCTGGGGGTGCCGGCGGGATTGGCAGGGCCGGCGTTTGTTGGTCACGGCGGGCCCCACCCGCGAGTGGCTGGATCCAGCCCGTTGCATCAGCAATCCCAGCACCGGCCGCATGGGTGTGCTGCTGGCCCAGGCGGCCCGGCTGCGGGGGGCTGAGGTGGAGCTGATCCACGGCCCCTTGGCGGTGGAGCCCGCCTGGTTGGAGGGGTTGCACTGCCACCCGGTGGACACCGGCGCCGATCTGCAGGAGCGCTTGCGTGCGCTGCAGGGCCAGGCGGATGCCATCGCCATGGCGGCGGCCGTGGCCGACCACCGCAGGGCGGAAGCCCTGGATCACAAGCTCGACAAGGCGCAACTCACCCACGCGATGCAGACCGGTTGGGAGCCCGTGCCGGATCTGTTGGCGGAGTTGGTGGCCCGGCGCCCGGCCGGTCAGCGGATCCTGGGGTTCGCGGCCCATTCCGGCGATGTGCTGCCCCAGGCCCAGGCCAAGTTCAGGCGCAAGGGCTGCGATCTGCTGTTTGCCAATCCCATCGACCAGCCCGGTGCCGGTTTTGGCGCCGCCACCAATGAGGGCTGGCTACTCGGGCCGGGCGATTGCAGCGAGACGTTCCACTCCGCGAGCAAGTTGCAGCTGGCCCACAGGCTGCTGTCGGCTCTGGGTGGATTGCTGGAGGGCTGAGCTGCTCCAGGCCGGCGTTCAGGCGGCCAGGGGCGAGCTGCTGCCGTCGCTCTGCATCAGGTCCATGAACGTTTTGAGCTGCAGCCGGGGGATGTAGGGCCAGCCGCCGCTTTTCTCCATGCTCTGCAGCAGGTTGAACAGCTCGCCTCGATCGGCGGGCATGCTCGCCCGGAATGGTCCGTCCTGGATGGTGCGGTGCAGGTCTTCCAGGCGGCGCAGCAACAGCAGCAGTGCCTCCGGTTCGCCATCCACCTCGGACGCCAGTGCATCCAGCCCCTGGAGCAGCGCCTCAAGCCTGGTGTCCCAGGCTGTCGGGACCGTTGAGGTGGTGGAGGTGCCGTCGCTCATGGGGCCTGCTGCTTGCGCTCCCTCATACAGGTTGTTGAGAGCCGCGACATGGTACGCGGAATCAGGGTTTTGCACCGGTAGTATCCGCAGCGGGCGCACCCCAATTAAGAGGTTTTTCCCTGCCAGACCGGCTTCTCCCCATGCGTTTCCGTCCCCTGCTGGCCCTCGTGCTGGCGCTCTGTCTCACCCTGGTTACTGCCTGCAGTGGCGGTGCCAAGGCCGTGGACCGGGCCAACCTGACCTACGACGACATTCACAACACCGGTCTGGCCAACGACTGCCCGACCCTGCCTGATTCGGCCCGTGGCTCCATTGCCCTGGATTCGTCCGCGAAATACCAGTTGCGTGAGATCTGCATGCACCCCGCTGAGGTGTATGTGAAGGGTGAGCCCGCCAACAAGCGCCAGGAGGCGCAGTTTGTGCCGAGCAAGATCCTCACCCGCTTCACCACCAGCCTGGATCAGGTGTACGGCGACCTGGCCGTGGGTGGCAATGGCCTCAACTTCCAGGAACAGGGCGGCCTCGATTTCCAGCTGATCACCGTGCTGCTGCCCGGTGGTGAGGAAGTGCCCTTCGTGTTCTCCAGCAAGGAGCTGGCCGCCACGGCCGATGGCACCGCCATCAGCACCAGCACCGACTTCGACGGCTCCTACCGCGTTCCCAGCTACCGCACCTCCAACTTCCTGGATCCCAAGGCCCGTGGTCTCACCACCGGCTACAGCAGCGCTGTGGGTCTGGTGCCTGCTGGTGATGATTTCACCGGTGAGAGCGTGAAGCGCTATGTGGACGGCACCGGCAACATGAACCTCTCCATCACCAAGGTGGATGCGTCCACCGGTGAGTTCGCCGGGGTGTTTACGGCCATCCAGCCCTCCGACACCGACATGGGCACCAAGGAGACCATGGACGTCAAGATCGTCGGCCAGGTCTACGGTCGTCTCGAGAAAGCCTGATCGCCGATTCGGCTCAGGGCTGATGGTTGGGGGGCCGATGGCCCCCTTTTTTCATGGCCGCTCGCGGGCAGAGCCCCCCAGCCATCCCTGTCTGGGAGAATCGCCGCCAATACCCCGTACTCCCCTCGCATGACCAGCACCGCTGCTCCCTCCCCCCGCCAGGGCCTGATCGCCCCCCACGGCGGCACCCTGGTGGATCTGCGGGTTCCCGCTGAGCAGCGTGAGGCCGTCAAGGCTGGTGTGGACCACGTGGTGGAGTGCTCCGATCGCAACGCCTGCGATGTGGAGCTGCTGATGGTGGGTGGCTTCTCGCCCCTGCGCGGCTTCATGCACCAGGACGACTACCAATCCGTGGTGGCGGGCCACCGCACCACCAGCGGCCTGCTGTTTGGTTTGCCCATCGTGATGGACACCCAGCGCGATGACATCCAGGTGGGCCAGAAGCTCCTGCTCACCTACCGCGGCCAGGACCTGGCGGTGATGACGGTGGAGAGCAAGTGGGAGCCCGACAAGGCGCGTGAGGCCCAGGGCTGCTACGGCACCACCTCGATCGAGCACCCGGCGGTGAAGATGATCGCTACTGAGCGCGGTCGCTATTACCTCGGTGGGGCCATCCAGGGGCTGGAGCTGCCTGAGCGGGTGTTCCCCTGCAAGACGCCCGCCGAGGTGCGCGCCACCCTGCCCGAAGGGCAGGACGTGGTGGCCTTCCAGTGCCGCAACCCCATTCACCGCGCCCACTACGAACTGTTCACCAGGGCCCTGGACGCCAGCAATGTGAGTGAGCAGGGCGTGGTGCTCGTGCATCCCACCTGCGGCCCCACCCAGGACGACGACATCGCCGGAGCTGTGCGCTTCCAGACCTACGAGCGGCTGGCCGCTGAGGTGAACAACCCCCGCATTCGCTGGGCCTACCTGCCCTACTCGATGCACATGGCGGGCCCCCGTGAGGCCCTGCAGCACATGATCATCCGCAAGAACTACGGCTGCACCCACTTCATCATTGGCCGCGACATGGCCGGCTGCAAGAGCTCCATCAGCGGCGACGACTTCTACGGCCCTTACCAGGCCCAGGATTTCGCCCGCGACAACGCGCCCGAGCTGGGCATGGAGACGGTGCCGTCCCTGAACCTCGTGTTCACGGAGGAAGAGGGCTACGTCACGGCTGAGCACGCCGAGGCCCGCGGCCTGCATGTGAAAAAGCTCAGCGGCACCCAGTTCCGCCAGATGCTGCGCAGCGGTGAGGAGATCCCCGAATGGTTCGCCTTCCGTAGCGTGGTGGAGGTGCTGCGCTCGGCCTCCTGAGCCCCGGCGCCGAAACCGCCAACCAACCAGGCAGGCGGCAGTTAACATTCCTTTACCGAACAGTCCGGAGAGCCCAAAGTGAAGAAGCGCTGGCGGAATGCGGGGCTCTACGTGCTCCTTGCGGTGGTGGTGATCGCTGTGGGTACGGCCTTCCTGGATCGTCCCGATCCGGCCAACGCACCGCGCACCCTCCGCTACAGCGATTTTGTGGAGGCTGTGGAGTCCAATGAGGTGTCGCGGGTGCTGATCGCCCCCGATCGGGGCACCGCCCAGGTGGTGGAGAACGACGGCCAGCGCGCCGTGGTGAATCTCGCCCCCGACAAGGACTTGCTCAAGCTCCTCGAGACCCACAAGGTGGACATCGCCGTGGAGCCTTCCCGCCAGCCCCAGGCCTGGCAGCAGGCCGTGGGCTCTCTGATCTTCCCGCTGCTGCTGCTCGGTGGCCTCTTCTTCCTGCTGCGTCGCGCCCAGGGCGGCGGCGGCAACCCCGCCATGAACTTCGGCAAGAGCAAGGCGCGGGTTCAGATGGAGCCCCAGACCCAGGTGACCTTCGGCGATGTGGCCGGTATCGAGGGCGCCAAGCTGGAGCTCACCGAAGTCGTCGACTTCCTCAAGAACCCCGACCGCTTCACCGCCGTCGGCGCGAAGATCCCCAAGGGTGTGCTGCTGGTGGGTCCTCCCGGCACCGGTAAAACCCTGCTCGCCAAGGCTGTGGCCGGCGAAGCGGGCGTGCCCTTCTTCTCCATCTCCGGTTCGGAGTTCGTGGAGATGTTTGTGGGTGTGGGCGCCAGCCGTGTGCGTGATCTGTTCGAGCAGGCCAAGAAAAGCGCGCCCTGCATCGTCTTCATTGACGAGATCGACGCCGTCGGTCGCCAGCGTGGCGCCGGCCTCGGTGGCGGTAATGACGAGCGCGAACAGACCCTCAACCAGCTCCTCACGGAGATGGATGGATTCGAGGGCAACACCGGCATCATCATCGTGGCTGCCACCAACCGCCCCGATGTGCTGGATGCGGCGCTGATGCGTCCGGGCCGTTTCGACCGCCAGGTGGTGGTGGATCGTCCCGACTACGCCGGACGCCTCCAGATCCTGGGGGTGCACGCCCGCGGCAAGACCCTCGCCAAGGACGTGGACCTCGACAAGATCGCCCGCCGCACCCCCGGTTACACCGGCGCCGATCTGGCCAACCTGCTCAATGAGGCGGCGATTCTTGCGGCCCGCCGTCAGCTCACCGAAGTCGCCATGGATGAGGTGAATGACGCTATTGAGCGCGTCATGGCCGGTCCGGAGAAGAAGGACCGGGTGATGAGCGAGAAGCGCAAGCGCCTGGTGGCGTATCACGAGGCGGGCCATGCCCTAGTTGGTGCCCTGATGCCCGACTACGACCCGGTGCAGAAGATTTCGATCATTCCCCGCGGCAATGCCGGCGGTCTCACCTTCTTCACCCCCTCGGAGGAGCGGATGGAATCGGGCCTCTACTCCCGTGCCTATCTCCAGAACCAGATGGCCGTGGCCCTCGGCGGTCGCGTCGCCGAAGAGATCGTCTACGGCGAAGACGAAGTGACCACCGGTGCCTCCAACGACCTGCAGCAGGTGGCTCGGGTGGCCCGCCAGATGGTGACCCGCTTCGGCATGAGTGATCGCCTCGGCCCCGTGGCCCTCGGCCGCAGCCAGGGCGGCATGTTCCTGGGCCGCGATATCGCTGCCGAGCGTGATTTCTCGGAGGACACCGCGGCCGCCATCGACGAGGAGGTGAGCCAGCTGGTGGCTGAGGCCTACAAGCGCGCCACCGCCGTGCTCACGGGCAACCGTTCGGTGCTCGACGAGTTGGCCGAAATGCTGGTGGAGAAGGAAACCGTGGATGCCGAGGATCTGCAGGAGCTGCTGATCCGCTCCGATGTGAAGGTGGCTGAATACGTCTGAGCCCCTTGCCTATGGCTCCGATGGGTTGGTGGATCCCTCCGGCCTGATCGACAGCCTGCACCGCCAGCCCGTTCTGGCGGTGCTCCGGCCTCAATCCGTCCAACAGGCCCATCGCCAGCTCGAGCAGTTGCTGGCGGTGGGCCTTGTGCATGTGGAGCTTGCCGTGGAGCAGCAGCCCCACCGCCTCCCGGCCTGGACGGCCATGGCCCGCGAGCTCGGCGAAGCCTTCCCAGACCTTCGCCTCGGGGCGGCCTCCGTGCGACGTGCCGAGGGGCTGGCGGCGGCGGTGGCGGCCGGCCTCCACTACGTGGTGTCGCCGATCCTGGATCCACGGCTGCTGGAGCTGGCGCATGGGGCGGGGCTCACGTTCGTGCCCGGCGTGTTCAGTCCAACGGAGGTGGATGCGGCAGTTCGCTATGGCTGCCGAGCCGTGAAGCTCTATCCCGCATCGGCGCTGGGGTCTGGCTACTGGCCATCGCTGCAGGGCCCCTTGGGGCCCCTGCCCTTCTGCATCGCCGCGGGTGGGCTGCGCTGCCGTGATGTGCTGCCATGGCTCGCGGCCGGAGTGGATGCCGTGGCCCTCGGCAATGGCCTCTTCGATGTCCAGGACGACGAGCTGTGCCTGGATGCGGCGTTGGCCCCGGTTCTGGCACAGCTCCCTCAGGGCGCCAAGGCTGATGTGTTGTCAACCTGAGATTGTGGTGCTACCCCTGAGATAGAGGTTTTCTCGTTTATGTCTCAGCTCACGATCAAGCTCAGCGCCAAGGCCGATGCCCTGATTGCCCAGCTCCAGAAGGAGATCTTCAATCGTCGTCGCAAGAAAGTGTCGGCCGCGGGCGTGATTGAAACCCTCGTCGAGAGCGGTGCCAAGTCCCAGTCGGACAAGCGCTTCGCCACTTCGTGGAAGAACCTCATCGCCGACATCGAAAAGGCGGCGAAGGTGGCCAATGCCCACGGCAGCAAGCCGGCCAATCTCACCGATGCCGAGTGGGCGATGGTGCTCAGTCATCGCTCCCGTTCGGCGTCTACGAAGGTTCCCGCTAAGGCTGCGGCTAAGGCAGCACCTCGCCAGCCTGCTGCCACCAAGGCCAAGTCGGTGGCCAAGCCCGCGGCCAAGAATCCCGTGAGGAAGAGGGCCGTGAAAGCTGCCACCGCTCAACCGGCTGCCAAGCCCGCAGCAGCCAAGAAGCCAGCAGCCAAACGCACCGTGGCCAAAAAGCCGTCTGTGCCAGCTACCGGTGGCTCTTCGGTGGCTAAACGGATGGCCAAGGCGATGAGTCGGCTGGCCTCTCCGGCGGCGGCTGCCGCTCCCAGCAGCAACGGCACCGGTGTGTTGGCGGGGGTGAGCTGAGCGCAGCCCGTGCCCGCCTCACCAGAGGCTG
>CALJTZ010000090.1 GCA_937975655.1 uncultured Synechococcus sp.
ACAATCCCGCTCCGCCCTGGGGCAGTTCGGCGCCAGCCTGGGGGAGGCGCGCCAGCGCTATGCCAACCGGGTCCGTCAGCTGCAGCTGGAGGTGAGTGAGGCCTACTACGGGCTGCAGCTGGCCGATCAGCTCTGGCGGATTCGCCAGGCCGTGACCCTCAACGACACGGTGGTGCGCGATCAGGTGGCGGCGCTCAAGGCCAGTGGCCTGGTGCCTCGGGTCGACCTGCTGCGGGCCGAGGCTGATCTGCAGCAGGGCCGCTTCCGCCTCTCCCAGGCCGATGCCCAGCGCCTCAGCCGCCAACGCCAGCTCAGCAATCTGATCAACGTTCCCTTCGACGTGACTCTGGTGGCACCGGAGGCGATCCGCCTGCTGCCGCCCTGGCCCCTGGATCTGCAGCAGACCCTGATCCGCGGCTGGACGCAGAATCCCCAGTTGCTGGCCCTGCAGCAGGCGCGCCAGGCCCTGTTGCTGCAGGCGGATCGCCAGGCGGCCAGCCTGTTGCCGAGCCTGCGGCTGTTCGCCCAGGCGGGGGTGGCCGATGGCCTAGCAACCCGCCCGGTGGTGAAGCTCGAAGGCTGCTGCTCGGAGTCCGTGATTCCCCAGGTGAACACCGGCAGCGCCGACTGGGCAGCCGGTGTCAGTCTGAACTGGAAGCTGTTTGATGGTGGGGTGAGCGCGGGCCAGGTGAGCGCTAGCCGCGCTGCAGCCCAGCGCACGGAGCAGGCCAGTGCCAGGGAGCGCAATGCCATTCGCCAGCGTCTGGAGAGCGCCTACTTCGATCACACGGCATCGCTAGATCAGATCCTGGCGGCCCGCGCCGCCTATCGCGCCGCCCGTGAGGCCTTCCGCGATGTACGGGCCCGCTACCAGCTGGGCCTGGCGGACTACACCGATGTGAGCGACACCATCCGGCGGCTCACCGAGGCGATGGAGGCCCGTGCTGAGGCAGTCACCCTGGCCAATGTGAGCTATGCCCGCCTGCTGCGGGAACTGCTGCCGGTGTCGGATCGGCCGGATCAGTCGGTAGTGCTGCCGCTGGTGTTGCCCTGATCCAGGCGCCGGTTGCGCCAGGCCAGGCTGCGCCACAGCAGCAGCACCAGCAGAGCCGCGAACCAGAACCACACCTCCGGGGCGTTGGCGTGCAGCAGCACTACCAGCAGCGCCAGCTGCAGGGCTACAAACGGCAGTTCCCGCCGCAGGGGAGGGTGGAGCCGATCCCAGATCTTCATTGTTGCTTCAGTTGGGGGGTGGCCTGGCGCTCCTGGCGCAGGGTTCGGTAGCTGCCGGTGAGGTCCCTCAGGGCCGGCACCACGTAACTCAAGGGCGTGCGCCACTCCACATAGCCATGGGCCTTGAGGGTGAGCCCCTCACGGATCGGGAACACCGTGCTGCCCTTGGATAGGGTCCAGCGGTAGCCGTCGCCCTGGATGGGTTGGCGGCGCAGGTTGATCTCGGCGCGCATCACCGGGCCGTCCTTCACCAGGGATTCGGCCAGCTGGGGGTTGCCCATGGTGGTGTCCACATCCTCACGGGTGGCGGGCAGCAGGCTGACCCGCTCCACTTCCCCCAGCATCCCGCCGAAGCGGGCGCGCTCATTCCAATCCGGCACCACCTCCACCGGCAGCCCCTCGGGTAGGCGGCGTGCATCGGCAGGGGCGAAATAGGCCACGGCCTGCAGGCCATCGGCCTTGGGCCCACCCAGGGTGCCCAGGCGCTGGCCGGCCTTCACCGTCTGGCCTCGCACCACCTGAATGTCCAGGATCTGGCCGTCCCGTTCGGCCAGCAGGGTGCCGTCGTAGCGCAGGCGGGTGCGGGTCACCTGGATGGAGCGGCGCAGCTCGTCGATGCGGAAGCGCCGCTGCAGCTGGCTGGTTTCCACCTCCAGCTTCACTTTCTGGTAGGCGTCGATGGCCTCCTTCTCGCGGATCTTTAATTCCTCTGCGGATACATCGAGCTGGGTGGCCCGGTCTTCGGTGGACACCACCTCCTGGGCCAGGGGCGCTACCACTTCCTGGCGGGCCAGATAGCGGAAATCGCTCACCTTCTGGTCGTAGGTGGCCCGCAGCCCCCGGTAGCGGCCCAGATCCTTGGCCAGCTTGGCCAGCGCTGTGTCGCGGACCCGCTGGGCCGAGGCCAGGCGCAGGCCATCGCGCCGGTTGAGGTCGTCGTTCAGCCGGATCAGTTCCCGCAGGTCGCGCTCCTGGCGCCGCAACTCCTGGGCCAGGGTGGGCAGATAGAGCTCGAGCAGCAGCTGGCCGCGCCGCACCCGTTCGCCAACGCGCACGGGGATCCGCAGGATCTGTCCCGGCGCGCGGGCATCCATCACCGTGGCTCCACCCGGCACGATCAGCACACCACGGCCCACCACCTCCGTGGGCACGCGCCAGAAGCAGAACCAGCCGGCCGTGAGCAGGCCCACGCCCGCCAGGGCCAGGCCCACCTGGCCTTCGGGATCGGCGGCGGCACGCAACAGGCGTCGGCGCATGGGTTCATGGGCTGTCGTCCCAGAATGGCGCTACACAGCACGTTCGCTGATGACCCCCCCGCCACTCCATCGCCTGGGCCATGTGGCTCTGCGCGTCCAGGACATGGAGCGTGCCAAGGCCTTCTACAGCTCCCTGGGCCTTCGACTCACCTGGGATGCGGCTGACTGGGCTTACCTCCAGTGGCCTGACAGCGGCGAGGGCATTGCCCTGCTCAGCCCCGACTACAAGGCAGCCGGGCCCCACTTCGCTTTCCATTTCCAGCAGCGCGCCGAGGTGGACCAGGTGCATGCTCAGTTGGTGGCGGCGGGGCACCGCTGCGGCCCCGTGCACGATCATCGCGACGGAACCGCCTCTTTCTACATGCAGGATCCCGAGGGCAACTGGCTGGAGATGCTCTACGAACCCGCTGAAGGCCTGCCTTCCAACATCGGTGCCGCACCGATTGCCACTGGCCGGGTGTGAGCGCAGGCGCTGTGCACGACATCCAGGCCGAAACGCTGGAGCTGCTGGAGTGGGCACGCCTGGGGGAGCACGTGGCTGGCTTTGCCGGCACGACCGCCGGCCGCAGCCTCTGCCTGCAGCTCCCCTTGGCGCCGGATCGGGCCGAGAGCCAGCGCCTGCTGGCTGAAACCACCGAGCTGCTGGCCCTCGATGGCCTCACCGAGGGTGGCCTCAACTTCCAGGGCGTGGCGGATCTGAGCCGCACCCTGCAGCTCTGCGCCAAGGGCGGCATCGCTCCGGCCGACGACCTGCTCGCCGTGGCCACCACTCTGGCGGCGGCGCGGCGCCTGCGCCGCCAGATCGATGATCCCGATCTGCGTCCGGTGACCACCGCCCTGGTGGAGGAGCTGCGCACCCTGCCGGAGCTGGAGCAGCGCCTGCGTTTTTGCATCGACGATGGCGGCCGGGTGGCCGATCGGGCCAGCCCCCCCCTGGCGGAGTTGCGGCGGCAGATCGCGGCCACCCGCGCCGACCGGCGCGATCGCCTCAATGGGCTGCTGCGGCGCTTCGCCGCTCTGTTGCAGGACAGTGTGGTGGCCGAGCGCAATGGCCGGCCGGTGCTGGCGGTGAAGGCCGGCGCCGCCAGCCAGTTGCCGGGCCTGGTGCACGACAGCTCCGCCTCCGGCAGCACGGTATTTCTGGAGCCCCAAGCCGTGATTCCCCTGGGCAACCGCATCCGGGAACTGGAGGGCCAGGAGCGGGAGCTGGCGCTGGCCGTGTTGGCCATGGGCATTGACCCCAAGCCTTTCACCGACGTGATGGACACTTCGGTGGCCGACTTGCTCAAGCACGTTGCCATGTCCAAGTTGCCTTGAGCAGCGGACATTGAACGTTTAGCCTGATTAGAAGAATTGAGAGAACACACATGATGGACACCTCCAGCTGGATGACGATTTATCCGGAGATCGTGTTGCTGGTCATGGCCTGCGTGATTGCGCTGGCCGACCTCTTCGTGAAAAGCCCCAAGCGCACAGCCACTTACGCCCTGACCTTGTTGTCATTGGGCGGTGTGGCCTGGTTACACGCCATGTATGCCGATGCGGGTCAAACACTTTACGGTTTTGGCCGTCTGGTGGTCAGTGACCCGATGGGCCATTGGCTCAAATGCTTTGCCACCATTGCGGTCATGGTCACGCTGGTTTACTCGCGCCCTTATGCCGCTGACCGCGACATGTTGCGTGGCGGTGAGATGTTCAGCTTGAGCATGTTTGCCTTGCTCGGCATGAGCTTCATGATCTCGGGCCAGAACTTCATCGTGATCTACCTGGGCCTGGAACTCTTGACCTTGTCGAGCTATGCCTTGGTGGCGCTGCGCCGTGACCACACGCAAGCCACCGAAGCCGCCATGAAGTACTTTGTGTTGGGTGCCATGGCCTCGGGCTTCTTGTTGTATGGCATGTCCATGATGTACGGTGCCACGGGCAGCCTTGAGCTGTCGGCTGTCTTCAAAGCGGTGGCTTCGGGCCATGTCAACCACCAGGTCTTGGTGTTCGGTCTGGTCTTCATCGTCGCCGGTCTGGCATTCAAGATCGGTGCCGTGCCTTTCCACATGTGGATCCCTGACGTTTACCAGGGTGCCCCAACAGCTGCGACGCTGCTGATCGGTGGCGCGCCCAAGCTCGCGGCGTTCGGCATCATGATCCGCTTGC
>CALJTZ010000091.1 GCA_937975655.1 uncultured Synechococcus sp.
TACGAGATAGTACAAGGTGACTGGAGTTCAGACGTGTGCTCTTCCGATCTCCAACGAGCCGGTGGCCCCGCGCGATCGGATGATGTTCGGGCTGCTGGCGCCCTTGGGCATCAGTCCTGGCCAACCCTTCAAGCCCGATGCCAGGCAGGCACAGATCCTTGGCGAGGCGGCCCAGCTGGGCGACCTGATGGCCCGCACCATCGCCTACGACAAGCGCACCCCCGGCGCCAGCGTGTACCCCGGCAAGCACTGGGAGTACGCCGTGCTGTTCGATCTGGATCAGGAATCACCCGACCAACGGCGCGTGCAGTTCGACGAGCGCAGCTCCTGGTTTTACGAGGCCATCGGCATGTCGGTGGGCATGCAGGGCCGGGTGCTGGGCTTCGGCCAGGTGTATCTGGAGGCTTCCAAAGACGCCAAGGGCCAGTGGCTCGACGGCGGCCGCAGCTACCGCATGCGCGTGCCAGCCAATGCCCCGGTGAAGCAGTTCTGGTCGATCACCCTCTACGACAACCTCAGCCGTGGCCCGCTGATCACCCCCCAGGGTGCCGCCGACCTCAGCTCCCGCAAGCCCGATCTGGTGAGCAACGCCGACGGCTCGGTGGATGTGGATTTCGGACCTGTCCGGCCGGCTGGCGCGAAGAACTGGATCCAGACCACTCCGGGCAAAGGCTGGTTCGCCTACTTCCGCTTCTACGCCCCCACCGAGCCCTACTTCGCCAAGACCTGGCAGCTCAACGACATCGAGCCAAGCCAACCCTGAGGCCCGCCGTGATCCACCGCCAACCCACCCCAGCCATGCGTTCACTCCTCACCACCAAGCTCCAGCACCTGGCCCGACCGGTGGCCCTGCTCAGCCTCGGCACCCTGGTCGCGCTCCCCCCCGTGGCGATCCCGGCCATCGCAGCGACCCTGCCGGCCCCCACCCCCGCCGAAGCCAAGGCGATCGCCGAGGAGGCCTGGCTCTATGCCTACGCCCCGCTGCAGGGCTATCAAACCTTCTGGAACCAGACCCAGAACAAGGCCTTCCCGGGCTATGTGGGCGGCTTCAACCGCTTTCGCCACTACAGCCGCTCCGCCACCCCGGCGGACACGGACATCGTCACCCCCAACAACGACACGCCCTACTCCTGGGCCTGGCTGGATCTGCGCGCAGAACCGATCGTGCTGAAGCTGCCGGCGGTGCCGGCACCCCGCTATTACGTGAACCAGTGGTTTGACCTCTACACCCACAACTTCGCCTACACGGGCGTGCGGGCCACGGGGCGCGGCGCCGGCACCTACCTGTTCGCCGGCCCCCGCTGGCAGGGCAGCGTGCCGAAGGGGATCACCAAGGTGTTCCGCGCCGAGACCGACTTCGTGGGCACCCTCACCCGCACCCAGCTCAATGGGCCCGACGACATCCCCGCCCTGCAGGCGTTGCAGGCCCAGGTCCAGCTGATCCCCCTCTCGCGCTTCGCAGGCACCAAGCCCCCCAGGCCCGCCGCACCGGTGAACTGGCCCGCCTGGGATGCCGCCAAGGCCGAGGGGATCGGCTTCATCAGCTACCTCAACGCCCTGCTGCCGTTCATGCCCACCATGCCATCGGAGCGGCCGATGATGGCCCGCTTCGCCCGCATCGGCATCGGCCCAGGGCGGCCCTTTGATCCGAATCAACTCAATCCCGCCACCCGCAGCGCCATCGAAGCCGGGGTGAGCGCCGCCGCCGCGAACGGAATCGAGCGGAAAAACCGCAGATCGATGAACGGATCGACGTGCCTCGACTCGTAGCGAAGGAAGCCCACGTCATAGGCCAGATCGCCAACAGCGCCCTTGTAGCCTCCATAAATATCCAGCTCCAAAGAACCGTCCGATGCACCCGCGTCCTTGATCCACTTGATGGAGGAGGCCCAGGCACCAACATACAAACCACTCTTGTGTGAGTAAT
>CALJTZ010000092.1 GCA_937975655.1 uncultured Synechococcus sp.
GGGGTGCGAGGTGTAGGCAAACCTGTGCCACACCCTGGCCAGGGCCTTCTGCATGCGGACCACCTGCAGTTGCAGTTGCAGCGCTGTGGTGCTGCAACTGATGGCGTGGCATTGGCGTAGAACCCGGGTGCAGCCCAGCAGCCGCTCGCGGTTCCAGCCATTGGCCTGCCAGAGGTAGTCGTCCACATCGCTGAGGATGGTGACGCCACGTTGGCGTGCGGCCCGCAGGCGAGCGGTTAAATCGCCCCAGGCCAGTGCGTAGCGGTAGATGAGCAATTGGTCGCCGTAGCCAAGGCGATCAATCGCCTCCACGGTTTGACCAATCTCCACGGCCTCGGATAGTGCCGGTGCGTATTGTCCAAAGCGAATCCAAAAGCTGTGCCAGGGGGCCAGCGAATCGCTCAGGGCCAGCACTCTCATGGCAACGGCGGCAACTGGGAGAGCGCCTCCGCCATCGCCGCCACCACCGCCGTCCAGTTGCCCGCGTTGGGCTGGCGGAACAGGCGGGCGCTGGCATACCAGGGGGTGCTGCTCCCTTCCAGGCCCCAGCGCCATTCCGGCACCCAGCTCAGGGCCACCCAGGTGGGCAAAGCCATGGCCCCTGCCAGGTGCACCACGCTGCTGTCAGCACTGAGCAGCAGGTCGCAATTGGCGAGGGCAGCGGCGGTGTCGCGAAAATCAAAGCTGGCATCGAAAGCGGCCTGGCCGGCCACAAATGGAAGCCCTGCATCTGTGCGGAGCTGTTCGCTGCCGGCTCCCTTCTGGATCGAGAGGAACTCCACACCCGGGACTGCCGCCAGACCCAGCCAGGCCTCGAAGGGCATCGAGCGCCCCTGGGAGTAGAGCTTGCGCTCGAACTTTGGATTGCCCTGCCAGTGAAGGGCAATCAGCCGCTTGCCTGGCTGGCGTTGCAAACGCTGGGCCCAGCTAGCTACGCGCTTGGGTTCAGGGCTCAGGTAGCCCTCCGCTGTTGGGATGTTGCCAGCGTCCAGGCCCAGGCGGTGGGGCAGGCTGAGCAAGGGGCACCAGCGCTGGCCGAGATCGCTGGAACCCAACACCAGGGAGATATCGC
>CALJTZ010000093.1 GCA_937975655.1 uncultured Synechococcus sp.
CGCCCTGGGCCCGAACAAGGATGGGCTCGCCACCCGATCCGGCTCCACCGCCACCACCGCCCGCAGCTCCAAACTCGCATTGCCCGGCCGCAGCACCGCCCCGGGCTCCACCCCCAGCCGCGCCAGCACCGCCTGCTCCACCGCACCAGCGGCGTAGTCCACCCGCACCGCATCGAGGGCCACCCCCTGGCCGCTGATCAGGATCCCGGCCTGGCCGGTGCCCACGAAACGGGCATCCAGGCTCCGGCGCCGGGCCGCGGCCAGCAGCTCCAGGCAGGCGCTCATCTTGCCCACGGCCATATCCGAGCCCACCGCCAGCACCCGCCGGCAGGGCAACGCCGCGCAGCGGGCCGAGGCCACCTCGAGGCCCTCCGGCTCCTGGCGCAGATCCCAGATCCAGGCGTCCTCCTGCCGGGCTGCGGCAAAGGCGGGATCGTCCCCCAGGCGGCTGTGCAGGCCGCTGGCCAGGTTCAAACCCGCCTGCAGGCCAGCCACCACATCAGCCCGCATCTCGAGCGGCAGCCGCCCACCCGAGGGGGCTAGGCCCACCACGGCCACCTGGGGGCCGTAGGCCAGGGCTTCCGCCATTGAGGCCACCACGGGCACCGCCCTGGGAATCCCCGTGATCGCCTCCAGGGAGCGGCCGGCGTGGGCGGGATCAATCACCGCCACGATCGGGCCATGGCGATAGCGCAGCATCGCCAGTCCGGTCTTACCGGAGAGGTTGTCGAGGCCGCCGTGCAGCAGCAGCACCAGCGGGGCGTCGGCCGTGAGCATCAGCAGGGGTCCTCAGGGGGAAGGCCCACCACGCCCAGGCCCGGGCGATCACTGGGCCGCAACAGGTCGCCCACCAGCTCGGCGCCGATGAACGGGTCGTCCAGCAAGTTGAGATGGCTGTCGAGATCGGGCCAGCGCACCAGGGGCAACAGCTGGGCGGCAGCGCTGTTCAGCAGGGTGCTGTCGGAGTAGCAGCCCACCATCACCCCCAGTCCCAGTCGCCGGGCGGTGCGTGCCATCAGCAGGGCCTCGCTGAGGCCACCGCTCTTCACCAGCTTGATGTTGATGCCATCCACGTGGGGGGCCAGACGCAGCAGATCGGCCAGATCCCAGCAGCTCTCATCGGCCACCACGGGAATCGAGGCCAGCCCCCGCAGGGCGGCGAAACCGGCCGTATCGGCGGCCGGGTCGTTGCGGGGAGCCAGGGGCTGTTCCACCAGCACCACGCCGTGCTGGGCCAGCCAGGGAATCATCTGCTGGGCCGTAGCCAGATCCCAGCCGCCGTTGGCATCCACCTGCAACTCATGGGCGGGCCCCAGGGCCTGCCGCACCGCCAGCACCAGGGCGCGATCGTGCGCAACCCCATCGGGGCTGCCGAGCTTGAGCTTGATGCGGGTGGCGGGCAGCTGCTGCCACCAGCGCTCCAGCCGCGCCAAGACAGCCGAGGGCTGCCCGAGCCCCAGGGTCACGCTGGTGGCGACACAGGCTCCTGGATCCAGCCCCCAGAGCCGCCACAGCGGCTGCCCCAGGCGCTGCCCCCACCAGTCGTGCAGGGCCAGATCCAGGCCGCAGCGGGCTGGGGGGCTGAGGGCAGCCAGCAGCGGTTCCAGCGCCTGCAGGGGTTGGGGGCTGAGGGCCTCCAGCCGGGGAGCGAGAGCCTCCAGCTCCGCCGCGATGGCCTCCGTGGCGTAGTGGCGGTGGCCGGTGTCAAAGCCGCCGGTTTCACCGACGCCAATGAGCCCGTCGTGCTCGATGGTGACCAGCAGATGCTCCACCGCCGCGGTGGTGCCGCGGCTGATGGCCAGGGGCACGGCCTTGGTGAGCTGGAAGCGGCGCAGACGCAGGCGCATGGGGCTGGGGCGCTGTCCTCAAACTGGCACAACGGCAGCGTTTCGGCCCCCTGGCCAGCTCCCGGCTGGCACGCCTCCTGAAATCCCCGGAACCCGATGGCCGAAACTGATCGGATGACGGCCTCCACGATCAGCACCAGCAGCACGAGCCCAAGCTCTGCCCCTGCCACGGCGGCCGGGCGCGGCAGCTACTGGATCACCACCTTCGGCTGCCAAGATCGGAAGAGCGTCGTGTAGGGAAAGAGTGTCTTCGCCTGTGTAGAT
>CALJTZ010000094.1 GCA_937975655.1 uncultured Synechococcus sp.
CTCTTTCCCTACACGACGCTCTTCCGATCTGGCGTGACGCAGTTCAGCAACCAAGCCAGCTCACTGTGGGCGGCGACATGGCTCTGCACGAACACCGTGCTTCTGGCTGGATCAATGCCACAGGCCAGGTAGAGCGCAGCGGTCTTGCGGGTGTCAGCCGCCAGTTGCCCCGGGTCGTGGGGCACGGTGATGGCGTGCAGGTCCACCACGCAGAAAAAGGTCTCGTGGCTGTCCTGCAGGTCCACCCAGTTGCGGATGGCACCGAGCCAGTTGCCCAGATGCAGAGCGCCGGTGGGCTGAACCCCGGAGAGAACCCTTGCGCGTTGCATCCGTGAAACGAAAAAGTTGGCGGGATTCTGCCGTCTGGCCGAACCCCGCCGGCCCGATCGGATCAGGCGTCGCTGCTGCCGGCCTCGGCCACCGGCTCTGCCGCGGTGTCCACAGCCAGCTCAGCGGTTTCGGCCAGCTCGGCAGCGGGGGCGTCAGCGTCGCTCACCGCAGCTGGGGCCGCCGGGGCCGGTGGGCGGCTGGGCCTGGCAAAGGGATTGGGGCGGCTGCCACCCCGCTCGCCACGGCCTTCGCTACGGCCTTCGCCACGGCCCTCGGGGCGGCCACCGCGGCGCTCACGGTCGCCTTGGGGACGGGCGCCACCGGCGGCCCGTTGCTGGGCCACCAGCTCGTCGAGCTTGCCCTCCTCGAGCAGTTGGGCCACGGTGCGGATCGAGAGACCCAGGGCTGCCACGGTGGAGCGCAGGCCGAAGGCCTCCTGCACGGCCCGGGCGGCACGCATTTCGTTGTCGCTCAGGCGGATGCGGAAGCCACCGGGTTCGCGGTTGCCACCCTCACGGCCGCCACCTTCACGGTTGCCGCGACCGCCGCGAAAACCAGCCTGACCGCCATCGGAGCGGCTGTCGCCGCGCGCTTCCTGGTTGGTTTCGTTGATCCCGTCGGCCATGGCCGCACACCCATCTAAATCAGGGGCAAGTGTGACGCATGGGGGTGGCCGGAGGCCAGCACCATTGCAGTTGATGGACTTCGTCGCTGCCCCTGCGGGCCAGCACTAGCAGGGGCAGCGGCGAGGGGCCCGGGGCTTCCACCTGCCGGCGGTAGAGGTCCAGCAGTCGCAGGTAGTGGGTGAGGGTCCAGCCGTGGTTGCCCGCATCCTGCACGTGCCAGAAGCGGCGCAGGGCCTCGGAGCAGGCCTCCCGGCCGAATTCCTCCCAGCACTGCTCCTGGGCCCGCTGGCTGCTCTGGCCCGCCTGGCGTAAGGCCCGGAACCGCTCCAGTTCCGGGGCCTCGCCGCTGGCATCGGGGGGTAGCACCTGGGCCAGCTCATCCACCCGCACCACCTGCAACCGCAGCCAGCAGCGCTCGAGCAGCAGCACCGGACGGCTGGCTTCCCAGGTGGTGTGGGTCTGCTGGGCAGCGATCAGGGCACTGGTGCGCTCCTGCAGGCGCGGGGTGAGCAGCGCGGCCAGTTCAGCCATGGGCCCCACGGAAGGTGATGGTTGGGATCGCGTACTCGCGGGGTTCCAGGTGGATCGTGCAGCGCACCTCGCCGAACTTGGCCTGTAGGTGCTCCTCCACCAGTTCCGTGATGCGGTGAGCGGTGGGCAGATCATCGGCATCCACCACCATATGGAGCTCGATGAACACCCGCTGCCCCAGGACCCCGCGGCTGGCGATGTCATGGACGTTAAGCACCCCGGGCACCGCCATGGCCACCTCATGGATGGCCTCGGGTGCGATGGCGATCTGATCCACCAGCCAGGGCAGGTTGGCGCGAAGTACCCGCCAGCAGGAGCGGAACAGCAGCAGGCAGAGGGGCATGGCCATGGCCACGTCCAGCCACGTTTGCTGCAGCACCAGCACGGCACTCAGGCCCAGCAGCACCAGCACGGTGGTCCAGAGATCGCCGCTGGTGTGTCTGGCATCGGCCAGCAGCAGGGGGCTGTTGAGGCGTTTGCCCTCGCTGCGCTCGTAGGCGGCCAGCAGCAGGTTGCAGCCCAGCACAATCACCAGCACCAGCAGATCGTGGCCATCGAGCCGCAGGGGTTGCAGTCCCGTGGCGATTCGCCGCACGGCCGTGCGTAGGAGTTCCACGGCGGTGA
>CALJTZ010000095.1 GCA_937975655.1 uncultured Synechococcus sp.
GTGTGCTCTTCCGATCTCTTATCAGCCGTGGCGCAGAGCGGGTTGCGCTCGCCGGCGGTCTCGCAACTGGCCGACAGCCCCAGCATCGCGTTGGTGAGCTTGCCGATCAGGCAGGTTTCCGTGCCGGTACGCCCCAACACGGCTTGCGCTGCCACACGACTCTTGGCCACGGCCTCGGCATAGGGCAGGCTCTTCGCCCCCCCCATGACACCGGCCCGGCCCAGTCCCGCCGTGAGCATCAAGCCAGCAGCGATGCCGATCACAGGGCAGAGGCGCATGGGGACGTGAGACATGGGGATCAAGCCGTTACGGCAACGGCAGCCTTGATCTGCAAGCTAGCCCGCATGGGCAGGGGTGTCAGTGCAGCGATGACAACCGGAACACCGCCAGAACAGGGCTAATTTGGTGGCCCCTCGGCCCTCCCCGATGACCAGCAGCGTGCTGCACGTGGCACTTGATCAGCCCTTTGCCGATCAGAAGCCAGGCACCTCGGGGCTTCGCAAGAGCAGCAAGCAATTCGAAATCCCCCACTACCTCGAAAGTTTCATTGAGGCGATTCTGCGGGTGGTGCCCGGCATCGCCGGTGGCACGCTGGTGGTGGGTGGCGACGGCCGCTACGGCAACCGCCGGGCCATTGAGGTGATCAGCCGCATGGCCGCCGCCCACGGCGTGGCCCGCATCATCACCACCACTGGGGGCATCCTCTCCACCCCGGCGGCCTCCAACCTGATCCGTAACCATGGGGCCTGTGCCGGGATCATCCTGTCGGCCAGCCACAACCCCGGTGGCCCCGAAGGCGATTTCGGTGTCAAGGTGAATGGCGCCAATGGCGGCCCGGCTCCGGAATCGGTGACGGATGCCATCTATGCCTGCACCCAGAGCCTGGACGGCTATCGCATCGTGGACGCGGCGGCCATCTGCCTCGACAGCCCAGGCACCACCAGCATCGGCGACCTACAAGTGGAGGTGATCGACGGCGTTGACGACTACATCGCGCTGATGCAGAAGTTGTTCGACTTCGATCAGATCGGCGATCTCCTGCGCGACAACTACCCGATCGCCTTTGACGCGATGCATGCGGTGACAGGGCCATACGCCACACGCCTGCTGGAAGGTCTACTGGGCGCCCCGGCCGGCACCGTCCGCAACGGCACCCCCTTGGAAGACTTCGGCGGCGGCCATCCCGACCCCAACCTCACCTACGCCCACGAACTGGCGGAGCTGCTGCTGGGGGGAGATGCGTTCCGCTTCGGTGCCGCCTGCGACGGTGACGGCGACCGCAACATGATCCTGGGCCGGCACTGCTTCGTGAACCCCAGCGACAGCCTGGCAGTGCTCACGGCCAACGCCACCCTGGCGCCCGCCTATGCCAAAGGCCTGGCCGGTGTGGCCCGGTCCATGCCCACCAGTGCCGCCGTGGATGTGGTGGCCAAGGACCTGGGCATCCCCTGCTTCGAGACGCCCACCGGCTGGAAATTCTTCGGCAACCTGCTGGATGCCGGCCGGATCACCCTCTGTGGTGAGGAGAGCTTCGGCACCGGCTCCGATCACATCCGTGAGAAGGACGGCCTCTGGGCGGTGCTGTTCTGGCTGCAGATCCTGGCCCGCAAGCGCACCTCGGTGGCCGCGATCATGGCCGACCACTGGAGCCGTTTCGGCCGCCACTACTACTCGCGCCACGACTACGAGGCGGTCGCCAGCGAGGCCGCCCATGGCCTCTACGACCGGGTGAAGGGCATGCTGCCCAGCCTGGTGGGCGAGAGCTTCGCCGGCCGCACCATCGCCACCGCCGACGACTTCGCCTACACCGACCCGGTGGATGGCTCGCTCACCAGCGGCCAGGGCCTGCGCCTACTGCTCAACGACGGCAGCCGCGTGGTGCTGCGCCTCTCCGGCACCGGCACCCAGGGCGCCACCCTGCGGGTCTACCTGGAGAGCTACGTGCCCCCCAGCGGGAACCTGCAACAGGATCCTCAAGAAGCCCTGGCAGACCTGATCACCGCCATCGATGCACTGGCGGAAATCAAATCCCGCACGGGGATGGACAAGCCCACCGTGATCACCTGATCACGGCCCAAACATCACTCAGGCGGCCGAGGGGACTTCAATCCACTCGGCCCGCCCAAACCTTCGAGAAGGAAGCCAGATATTTCGGATGAACTGATCGCGACCAGTACACAGCCAAGGGGATCGCAATCAGCTCATTGATCAACATGGCATGAATATAAGAGGCCAGTTCAATGTCTCCCTTGGCGAGCAGCCACAGTTGAACAACAAAGATCTTGGCCACCGAGATCCATAGGATCACCCGAAGCCAGTACAGAGCCCTGAGCGACTTCCTAGTAGTAACGAGAAAGACTGCAACGAGAACCGCGACCGAAATCGCGATTCCCATGAGATGTGGGAGAACAAGCGCATCGATACCACGGTCAGGAAAAACCCGCAGCCCTGCCACAAAGAAGGCCAAGCAGAGAGCCTGATGGACGTAGACAATCCGGGTAAAGACCCCGAACCCCCGGGGCCTTGGCTGACGCTGATCTTCAGCCATCAATCCTGACCGGGCATCGAGGGAACAGCAGCGGCTGTGGAATCACCACCCCGGCCTCCACCCTCACCAAACCAGCGCTCCTCGAGGTATTTGATCGCCACGTAGAAGGGAGGAACCACTCCCAGTGAGAGCACCGTGGCGACCAGAAGGCCACCGAAGATCACGGTGCCCAGCGACTGCTGACTGTTGGCACCAGCGGTGGTGGCCACCACCAGGGGCAGGAAGCCGGCCAGGGAGGCGATGGCCGTCATCAGGATCGGGCGCATCCTGGACTGGGCCGCCGCCATGGCGGCATCCGGCACGCTCATCCCCTCCTCAAGATGTTGCTCGGCCACCTCAACGATCAAGATGCCGTTCTTGGCCGCCAGGCCGATCAGGGTCACCAGACCCACCTGGGCATAGATGTTCAGATCAATCGAGCGGACAGACAGGAACACCAGCGCACCGAGCATGGCCAGTGGCACCGTCATCAAGATCACCACGGGGGTGACATAGCTCTCGTACTGAGCTGAGAGCACGAGATAGACGATCAGGATCCCGAGAGCGAACACCAGAACGCTTGCACTGCCGGCTGACAACTGCAACGCAGCAATACCAGTGAAGGCGTAGCCGATGTTGTTGAAGTTGAGGCTATTGAAGATCTGCTGAATGGCGGTGAGTGCCTGACCGGAGCTCTTGCCAATCGCTTCAACGCCCTGCACCAGAATGGTGCGATAGAGGTTGTAATGGCTGATCACCGGGGGTGCACTGGTGAGGTCTGCCGAGGCAAACTCGGACACCTGAACCATCTTTCCGTCCCGGTTGCGGACGTAGTAGCTGAGAACATCCTCAAGGGTGCTCCGCTCATCAGGTTGCGACTGCACGTAGATGTTGCGCACCTGACCGCTCTCGTAGGTGAGGCCGGAGTAGTTGCCGCCTGCCAGCACGGCGATGGTCTGCATCGCTTGCTGGAAATCGACATTCAGCGTGCCAAGAATGGAGCGATCAATCTTCAGGCCGAAGGCCGGCGCGCTGGGCACAAACTGGGAGTAGAGCGCTGAGAATTCACCACTCTCCGTGCCGGTTGCAATCAGCTGCTGGGCCATGGCATTGAGCTCGGGGAAGGTGTAAGCGCCGTTACTGAGATCATTGAACTGGAAATAGAAACCACCTTGAGCAGAAAAACCGGGAATCGCCGGCGGCTGCGCAGCCCTCACGACACCGGAATCGAATTTGGAGAGCTTTTCATTGAGACGGTCCACGATCGCCGGAGCCTTGTTCTCGCTGCCGGAGCGCTCTTCGAGGGGCTTGAAGCCATAGAAGAACAAGCCCTGATCAGGGCTGTTGCCGTTGAAGCCAGCACCTGAAATCACACTTCCGGCAACGATGTCCTTCTCTTCACTCAGAACTTTCGCAATCTGAGCGCCAACCTGCTGGGTCTGGGAAAGGGAAGCACCGTTCTGAAGCTGGAAGATGCCAAGACCATAACCCTGGTCCTCTTCAGGAATGAAGGCGGATGGAAGGGCATTAAAAGCAATCGCCGTTACCACAATGCCGCTGGCAAGACCCATCAGGATCAAGCGGCGACGCTGGATCAGCACCTTCAGGACATTGGCGTAGGCGTGCTCAAGGCGCTGGAACCAGTAATTGAACCCATCGAAGATGGTCGCCAGGCGACTGCCGGCAAAACCGAATAGCAGCACACCAAAGATGTACGCACCAAAGCCAAAGGACGCAGCACTGAAGCGTCCAAACGCAAGGCCGACGATGATGCCCGCCACAGTCCAGGTCCAGCCCTTGGGGCGAGGCGGCTTCTCCGATTTCAGAATCAGGCCCGCCATCATCGGGGAGAAGGTGAGGGCGTTGAAGGTGGAGATAGCGATCGCGAACGCAATCGTGAGGGCGAACTGGCGATAAATAATGCCAATGCCGCCCGGATAGAACGCCACTGGCACAAACACAGCCATCAACACCAGGGATGTGGCGATCAGCGCTCCGATCAACTCACCCATACACGCGAGCGCAGCCTGACGGGGCTTCATGCCGCTCTCGAGGTTCTTGGCCACTGCCTCGATCACCACAATCGCGTCGTCCACCACCAATCCCGTGGCCAACACAAGACCCAGCAGAGTGAGCTGGTTGATCGAGAACCCAAAGACCTTGATAAAGGCAAAAGTACCCAGCAAGGAGATCGGGATCGCCAAACTCGGCACCACCGTGGCCCGCCAGTCCTGCAGGAACAGAAACAGAATCACCAGCACCAAAACGATCGCCAAACCAAGCGCATCGGTGACACCGTCAACCGCCGATTCGATGAACTGACCGACGTTGTAGATCTCGTTGATCGTGATACCGGGCGGAACCTGGGCGCGGAACTGATCCATCAGCTGCACCACCGCCTCACTCACCTGCAAGGCGTTGCTCTCTGGTGTCTGATAGACGCCCACCGTGATAGCCGGATGGTTCGCAAGATCCACACCAGCGGTGGAGTAGGTGTTGAAGCCGTAGGTAGCCTCACCGACATCCCTCAGGCGCAGAAGATTTCCTGCCGGTGATTTGCCCACGATCAGATCGTTGAGCTGATCCACCGACACCAAATTGCCGTTGTTCTCCACCAGGATCGGGTAGGTGAACATCTGATTCCCTCCCGCAGGTGGACCACCCACCAGACCACCAATGGCCACCGCGTTCTGGCTTTTCACCGCCGTTACGACATCATCGGCCGTGAGTTGGTTGGCAGTGAGCTTGTTGGGGTCAACAAACAACCAGAAGGCTGGATTGCTGCCGCCAAACAAGGTGGCCTGAGCAACACCAGGGATACGCTCTAGCTGGTAGTAGAGCTGCTCGTAAATCAGGCCATTGATATAGGAGCGATCAAACTGACCTTCGGTCGAACTCACCTGATAAGCCAGCAGAATCGATGGCGTGGTCTGCAACACAGACACACCAGTAGAACTCACCTGCTGCGGCAGTTGAGGCATGGCCAGTGAAACGCGGTTCTGCACGTTCACCTGGTCAATATTGATATCCGTTGACTCGTCAAAAAACACGTTCACCGTGCTAGCGCCGGTGTTCGTGGTCAACGATGAGATGTAGGCAGCACCCGGAACACCATTAATCTGCTGTTCCAGCACATTGGTAACAGCCTGCTCCGTCACCAATGAGTTAGCGCCACCATAGGTGGCCGTCACCTGAATCTGGGGTGGCGCAATATTGGGGAGGTTTTCAATCGGAAGGGTGGGGATAGCAATCAGTCCCACCAGCACAATCAGGATGCTGCAGACGGTGGTGAGAACCGGCCGCTTAATGAAATTATCGGAGAGCGACATGACAGATCCTCAGAGGCTCGGGGAAGCGGCGGCCGAGACCTTCACCGGCATCCCGGAGCGCAACAGAGCGGTGTTGCTCACCACCACGCGTGCACCCTTCTGGAGGCCTGAGATCAGCTCGTAGCGATTGTCCTGCAGCTGACCCAGCTTCACAGGGGTCTGCACCACAATGGAGGTGGTTGGCGGCAGGGCCAGGAGCATTGTTTTCTCCTTCTCCGGGATGACCGTAGACGCCTTGATTTTGGGGAGCACCTGGGAAAGCGGTAGCACCCTGTAAACGAAGGGCTGCTGGGCTTGCATCAGCACGGCGGTCACCGGCACCGAGAGGCCCATGGCACTCCCGGTGATGATCCGGTTCTTCACATACTGGCCCGTCTTGAGCGCGCCATTGAGATTGGGGAAGGCAGCCTTGACGAGAACGGTGTTCGGCGACGAAGTGCTGCCACTCACCCCGAAGTAGGGCGAGATGAACACCACCTTTCCGGTTCCTTTCAGCGGCGGGTTGGTCTGCGTAGTCAGCTGCACGCTCTGCCCCATGGCAACACGCAGCGCCTGGGTCGCCGGGACGTCCATCAGAGTCCAGAGATTGGAGTTATCGACGATCCCCGTAATCGCTTGGCCCTGACGCACATAATCCCCGATCTTCACGGTATCGAGATCACCGATCTCTCCGCTGATCGGTGCAGTCACATATTTGTATCCCAGCGTGGCCGCATTCGCCCTCACTTGATCGCGGCTCTGAATCGCCTGGGTTACATATTCATCACGTTGCTTGGTGGAGACGGCACCCTGCTCGTTCAGAAAGATGTAGCGCTCCGCGTTGAAACGGTCCTTGAGTGCCTCAGCCTTACTGGCATCCAGCTGCGCGCTCTGCTGCACGTTATCGAGCACCAGAACGGGCTGACCCGCCTTCACCTGCTGGCCTTGGCTCACCAGGATCTTCACCACCCGGCCATCGATTTCAGGACGAAGCGCCACATCAGTGGTAGAGCTGAGCTGACTGATCACCTCGATCGAGGGATTGAACTCCGCCTCTCCGATCGACTCGACCTGAACGGACAGCGGTGCATGCCCCGGTGGCTTGCCACTGCAGGCCGTCAGCAGCAAGAGAGGCAGGGAGAGAGCTAGGAAGCCGCGCCGCACATTGGACCAGTCATTGCGGTGCAAAGTAGCGGGTTCTGCTGCAAAGCTCCGGTTGTTCGCATCAGATGATGGGAATCTCCCCATCCAGCGCGCGTGAGCGATCTGTTCAGCCACCGCGGTGAGCAGCTGCGCCAGGGACTTGCCCCCCTGGCCGACCGCATGCGGCCCCGCACGCTGGAGGAGTTTCAGGGTCAGGAGGAGATCCTTGGCCCGGGCCGCCTGCTGCGCCGCGCCATCACCGCCGATCGCGTGGGCAACCTGATCCTGCACGGCCCGCCAGGGGTGGGGAAGACCACCCTGGCGCGGATCATCGCCGCCAGCACCCGAGCCCACTTCAGCAGTCTCAACGCGGTGCTCGCCGGCGTGAAGGACCTCCGCATCGCGGTGGATGAGGCCAAGCGCCGCCTCGACCAGCACGGCCTGCGCAGCCTCCTATTCATCGATGAGGTGCACCGGTTCAACAGTGCCCAGCAGGACGCCCTGCTGCCCTGGGTGGAAAACGGCACCGTGACCCTGATCGGAGCCACCACCGAAAACCCCTACTTCGAGGTGAACAAAGCCCTGGTCAGCCGCTCGCGGCTGTTTCGGATGCTGCCCCTCGAGGCACACCATCTGCAGGAGCTGCTGCTGCGAGCCCTGCGCGATCCGGAACGGGGCTACGGCCAGCGCGAGGTCGTCATCAGCGATGCCGCCTGCCGACATCTGGTGGACGTGGCCGGAGGCGACGCCCGCAGCCTGCTCAATGCCCTGGAGCTGGCGGTGGAAACCACTGAGCCAGACCCCGAAGGAACGACCGCCATCGATCTGGCCATCGCTGAGGAATCGATCCAGCAGCGGGCGGTGCTCTACGACAAGCAGGGCGACGCCCACTTCGACACCATCAGCGCCTTCATCAAATCGCTGCGGGGCAGCGATCCCGATGCGGCCCTGTTCTGGTTGGCCCGCATGGTGGAGGCCGGCGAAAACCCCCGCTTCATCTTCCGGCGCATGCTGATCTCCGCCGGAGAAGACATCGGCCTGGCAGACCCGCAGGCGATGGTGGTGGTGGAGGCCTGTGCCGCGGCCTTCGAGCGCGTCGGCCTGCCCGAGGGGCTATATCCCATGGCCCAGGCGGCCCTCTACCTGGCCAGCACCGAGAAGAGCAACAGCCTGCTGGGCTTCTTCGATGCACTCAAGAGCGTGAAAGCCACCAGCCAGCAGAGCGTTCCCTCTCACCTACGCGATGCCAACCGCGATGGGACAGCCTTTGGCGATGGCGTGGGGTACCGCTACCCCCATGCCTACGCCGAACACTGGGTGGCACAGCAGTACCTACCCAACCAGCTCCAGGGAGAAGTGTTCTGGCAGCCCGGCTCCCTCGGCTGGGAGGGAGAACGGCGCGAGCGCATGCAGCAACGCCGGGCCGCCCAGCTGGCCGCCGCGGCCGAGAGCGAGGCGGAACTGGGCACCGTTCTGAGCAGTGGCCCCGAGGATCCGACCTTGAACCGCTGGCTCCAGCGCCAACTGGGAGCGGAGGGCCAGAGGCTTGATTCCCTGCGCCAACGCCTGTGGCACAACGCCCACTGGCAGCGCCATGACCGCGTACTGATCCTTGAGGCTCGCTCATTGCTCTGGGCCCTCGATCCCCTGGCGGCCACCCCGGAAGGGGGGGTAGTGATTCAGGCAGCCAGTGCTGGCGACGCCGAGCGGCTGACGGCTCAGCTCCAGGTGCTGGACAGCCTGCGGCAGCCCCGGCTACTCGACCAGCTGGAGCCAGGAGAGCAGTTCGAATGGATTGCCGCCCGCCATCCCTTCCGCCACTGCAACGCTGCGGAACTGAACCAGCAACTCGACGCACTGACCGCCCTGGCCAGCCCCAAGGCGGAGCTGCGCTTTCTGTTCAGCCGGCCCCAGTTGGGGCCGGCTGGCGCCCTCCTGGCACTGGCCCAGACCAGCACTGCAGACCGGGAACTTCTGGCTCAGGTGGCCCCCTTGGAACGGGACTGGCTCGCCACGCCGCCGGACCCGCTCGAGCTGGACGAGCTGCTGGCCCAGAGGGGCTGGCAGGTGCAATCCCAGCACTGGGGGGAACGGCTGGAGCTGGAGGTGAACGCAGGCCTGGTGGAGCGCTGGTTCAGCGCGGCTTCCCCTTACCGCCTCCAGCTCGATCAGCGGCTGAAACCTCGGCAGATCCAACAGCTGGCCCAGCTGTTAAGGCAACGCCAGGGGGAGCGGCTGCCCCAGGAACTCAGCCATCAGCTCTGCATGGCCAAACGTCAAAAAGCCCCGGCAACGCCGGGGCAGAACAACAAGGAGCCGAGGCTCGCCTGAGGCGTGATCACCAGAGGCCGCGGATCGGCGACTGGGGAGCAGGAGCAGCGGCAGCCAGGGGATCGGCCTGCTGGTTGGCCTGGATGCAGGCGGGCAGGAACACGTACCAGGACAGCAGCGAGGTGCACTGGGCCTCACCCTGGCACTTGCCCTCGGCGCAGACGTTCTGCTTTCCGTCGTAGGTGTTGCAGGTGTCCGCCAGGCGGAAGTCAGTGGGCAGGGCGGCCATGATGCCGGCCGAGGAGATCTGGCCATCAGCAGCGTCAGCGATGATCGCGGAACGCAGGCCTTCCACCGCATAGGTGGACATGGTCCAGTAGGGAAAATAGCTGCGGGTCTGGTTCTTGAGGAACTTCACCCCGGCATCGGAGTAGAGGAAGCGGGACACGCCCACCAGATCCACGCTGTAGGTCTTGGACAGACCGGCACGCAGTTCATCGGCGGTCCAGCCGGAGCGGGAGATGCCGCCATCCAGGCCCCGATCGGTGATCTCACCGTCCTTGATGAAGGTGGTGAAGGCATCCTGGTTGGTGGACCACACGGCACCGCCGGTGTTCCATCGGACAGGGAGGTTGTTATCGACGGCTGCGGAGGCAGGCAGGGCGACAGCGGAGAGAGCCGCACCAGCAAAGAGACCAGCAGCGAGACGCTTCAGCACGGTAGACAGAGAAACTCGTCATTTAAAACCTACTCAGCGAAAACTGAGCCGACAACAAACGCTGCACGGCAAAGCCGTGAAGTCTTCACAATCCCCGAGGCTCCAGATTTCATAAACTTTTCCGATTTCTGCTGAACAACCAGCTGCGCGCGAAAGAGTGCCGCGGCTTAGTCGCAGAAAAGCTGCTGATTGCAGCAAAGGTCGTCAATTTTGTGCAATCCAGTGCGTGCCCGTGGCGCCGCTGGATCAGCAGCTTCATCCGGCGCGGCCATCCAAGGGCAGCTCCTGCCAACCGGATGGGCAGCGCAGCTTGCCGCCCTCGAAGCCAAATCGCCCGGGTTCACCACTGCCCCTACAAGCGATCCCCTTGGCCACGTTCTCGAAGGCCTCCACGCGGGCCACATAGCGAACCGCTCCAGAGCGCGGCACCAAAATCAACTGCACCATTCCCGGCCCCTCGCTCAGCCGAGGCTCCAGGCCCTCAGGCAGCGCAATGCCCAGCACGTCCAGGTAGCCGCTGAAGCCTCCCCAGATGTATCGCGTCAGTTCAGCGCCCACAAAGCCACTGAGCACCTCCGCCGCCCGCGCTTCCATCTCCTGATGCGCCTCCTGGCTCTCCAGATCGGCCAGCACCTGATCGGTATGGATCCCAGTACGACTGAGCAAGGGCGGCGCCAAGGGCAGCTGCACCAGACCGGCCAGCCCCAACAAGGACAGCACCGAGATCAGGCTCCAGCGCAAGGCGATGGGCATACACCCCCCTGAGGTGGGCGGACCCTAGCCCCAGATCGCGCCGGCGACAGCCAGCCCCACCGCGGCGCACAGCCAGCCCTCACGCTCCACCACCCTGCAGGGTGGTGCCCAGCCATCCAGCCGGTGCCGCAGCAGCTGCTGCTGGTGGTCCCACTGCCAGTGGCGCAGATCCGTGGCCAGGCTCGAGCCGCGCCACTTGATGGCAGCCTCCTTGCACACCCAGCTCTCCAACACCGCCCGTTCCCGCACCACCGCGGGCATGGCCTCGATCTGCGCGCGTTCCTGGGCAGGGAAAAACCGCTGGGCCAGGGCCTCAGCCAGGAGCGGCCGCTGCCCCCACTCCAGATCCACCCCGATCGGCTGGGCCGACCAGGCCAGCAACAGCCCCCTGCCGCTGTGGCTGAGGCTGATGAAACCGGCCCCCGAGCCCAACAGCGGGGGCTGGCCGGGGGGGCTGTGCAGCGGAACCGCCGCAGCCTCGATCCCCAGCAGGGCTCCGAGGCGCTGCCGCAGCAGCACCCGACTGACGGCGTAGCGGCCTCGGACCGCCGGTGTCAGATCCCGGCACCAGTGCTGCTCTTGGGCACTCAAGTCAGCCTGCCAAGCGCTGGCGTCCGCCTCCAGCCTGGGCATCGCCAGCAGCCAGAGGCGTGGCTGATCGCACTGCGGCTGATTCAGAGCTCCCCTTAGGCTCCCGCCATTGTCTCCATGTCCACGCCATGACCCTGCAGATCGGCGATGCCGCGCCTGCGTTCAGCCTGCCCGATCAGAACGGCAACACGGTGAATTTGGCCGATTTCCGCGGCCAGCGGGTGGTGATTTACTTCTATCCCAAGGACGACACCCCCGGCTGCACCAAGGAGGCCTGCAACTTCCGCGACCAGTGGAGTGCCTTTGAGCAGCACGGCATCGCGGTGCTCGGCATCAGCAAAGACGGCGCCGCCAGCCACGCCAAGTTCATCAACAAGTACACCCTGCCCTTCACCCTGCTCAGCGATGCGGAGCCCTGTCCGGTGGCGGAGAGCTATGGCAGCTACGGCCTCAAGAAATTCATGGGCCGCGAGTACATGGGCATGATGCGCCACACCTTTGTGGTGGATGGCGAGGGCAAGATCGAGAAGGCCTATTGGAAGGTGAAAGCCGACACCATGGCCGACGACATCCTCAAGGATCTGGGCCTGGCCTGACCAGCCCCGCCAACTCCGCCAGGGCCTCCAGGCACAGGTCTGGAGCCCAGCGGACAGCCAGCCCGCGCTGCTCCAGCAGCGGCGCGAGGGCGGGCCCATCACCGCCGGTGAGCCAGAGGGTCCAAGGCTGGTCGGCCGCCAGGCCATCGCAAGCCACATCCGCCCAGGCCTCGGCGATGGCGCCGGCGCAGGCCTGGAGGCAGCCCCAGCCCATGGCAGCGGCCGTGGCCTGGGGCCATGGATCCAGGCTCACCTCCAGGCTGCTCGGCTCAAGGCGGGGCAGGAGCGCCGTGGACTGGCCAAGCCCCCGCAGCTGCAGAGCCAACCCCGCACTGAGGCGACCGCCCCGGAAAACACCGGCCCCATCCACCCGGGTGAGGCTCAACGCGGTGCCGGCATCCGCCACCAACACGCCGGCGCGCTGGCAACGCCAGGCCGCCCAGCCCGCCAGGGCCCGATCAATGCCCAGCCAGGGCGGTGCCTGGCGCAGGGGCACATCCGCCAGGCGCAGTTCCCGGTCGGCGGGCAGGTGAAGCGGAGCGGCCACCGCCCCCACCCGGGCCCAGGCCTTCAGGCCCGGCCAACCCTCCAGCGGCCTGGCCTGGGGAGGGGGGGCATGCCAACAGCGAAGCGATCCCTCGCCAGGGGCAGCCCAGTGCCAGCGGCTGTTGCCCACCAGCAACACGCGCTCGGGGGCCTGGCCCGGAGCGCCAGCCATTCAGATGCCCTCGCCGCCAATCCCAGGCAAGTGGATCCCGCACTCCTGCTTCAGGCCACCGAAACGGGTAGCCCGTCCACTGGAGGAGCCGTCGTCAGGGCCGCTGGAATGCCAGTCGCCCACGGTGGAGTAGCCCTGCTCGAAGAGGGGATGCTGGGGCAGGTTGTGCTCCTGCATGTAATAGAAAACATCCCGGCTGGTCCAATCCAGCAGGGGCCGCAGCGCCCAACGTCCCCGCACCTGGTCCAGGGGCTGCATGGCCTTGCGGTGATCGGTCTGGCGGCCTCGCACACCGCTGGCCCAACAGGTGACCTTGAGATCCAGCAGGGCCTGATCCAAGGGCTCCACCTTGCGCAGCCGGTGGTAGAGCTCGAGATCGTCCACCCGGCCCGTGGCCCACAGCTGACCGTGCAGCGCCTCCATGCGGGCCGGACTGATCGGTGACTGCACCACCCTGATCGAGATGGGCAGCTGCGCCATCAGGGTGGCGGCGTAGCGGTAAGTCTCGGGAGGCAGGTAGCCCGTATCCACCCAGATGATCGGCACCTCTGCCCCCAAACGGCTGGCCATGTGCAGCAACACGGCGGCCTGAATGCCAAAGCTGGTGGTGAGCGCAAACCCCTCACCGAACTGCTCCAGTCCCCAGCGAAGCCGGGCCTGGGCATCCAGCTCCGCCAACTCGCGGCAGGCGCGCTCCAGGTCCAATCCGGCTGTGGTGGTCGTCATCCCTCCATCTTCCAACGCAGCCACCACTGGTTAGGGTTCCGCCACGACAATTCGGCCTGTCACAGGCTTCGATTCCGTGGCAGACAGCCCCCCTGTGCAGGACAGCGCTCCCCTGGTGATCGTGGGCGGAGGCTTCGGCGGCCTCACCACGGCCCTGGCTCTGGCCCAGCTGCCGGATCATCCGCCGCTGCTGCTGATCGAGCCCAACGACCGTTTCCTGTTCCTGCCGCTGCTCTATGAGCTGCTCAGCGGTGAGCTGCGCCGCTGGGAAATCGCCCCCACTTACAACGAGCTTCTGGCGGGCCGTGGGGTGGCCTGGCTGCGCAGTCGGGTGGTGAGCGTGGACGCCGAAGCCCACAGCCTGCGCACCGCCGATGGCCAGCAACTCACCTACAGCCAACTGGTGATCGCCACCGGTGGCCGCCCCGAGAGCTTCGGCATCCCGGGGG
>CALJTZ010000096.1 GCA_937975655.1 uncultured Synechococcus sp.
CGCCCGCAGCTTTTCGCTGATGCATGACTGCGGCCATGACGCGCTCTGGGCGAGCCCCAAACTGAATCGCCTCACAGGCTTCCTGCTGGGTGGTGTGAATGCGATCCCCCAGTACCCCTGGTCACGGGGTCATGCTTTCCATCACAAACACAATGGCAACTGGCAGCTCTATCGCGGGCCCTCAGCCCTGCTGAGTGTTGAGCAATTTCTGAAGTTGTCAGTTGCTGAGCAGCGTCGCTATGCCTTCACCAGACATCCGCTGATGCTCTTCCCTGGCGGATTCTTCTATCTCATCCTGCGCCCGAGGTTGCAGCTGTTGCTGGGGGTGTGGCAATGGGCGAGCACGATGCTCCGGCATCTGGTGATGAACGGATGGCGAGGTTTCGCCGAGTTGCCCGGGCTCACCCGTGAGTTCCGTTCCAGTCATTGGTACACCGCCGGTGAGTTCTACGATCTGCTGCTGAACAATGTTGTGGTGCTTAGCAGCTGGTGGCTAATGGGTCGCTGGCTGGGCTATGGCCTGTTCTGGTCGTGCTACGCCACGGTGATGACCTTTTCGGCGGCCATCTTCATCTGCATCTTTTTTGTGCAGCACAACTACCCGGGTTCCTATGCCCATGGATCGGAAGGGTGGAGTTATTTCAAGGGTGCTATTGATGGCAGTAGCAACCTGTTGCTACCCCCGATTCTGAACTGGTTCTCCGCCGATATCGCCTTCCATAGTATCCACCATCTCTGCGAGCGGATACCCAACTACCGGCTACGTGCCTGTCATCAAGCCCATGCTCACCTCCTAGCGGGTTGCACCTACTTGCGAATCCGGGATATTCCCGCCTGCTTCAATCTGATTCTCTGGGATAGCCAGGCCAACCAGTTGGTGTCAGTTCATACGGCCCTGCAGGCCAACTCCCAGGCATAAAAAAGGAACCAGGCAGGGCCTGGTTCCTCTTCGTGAGCTCCTTCAGGGGCTCAGCAACGACATAATCTCAACCTTTGCCAGCGAGGGCCGGTTCGCGCTCATCGTTTTCAGCTGCGGGAGAGGCTGTTGGGGCAGTTTTCTGCCCGCGAACCTTGATCCCGCCTTTGATGGTGCTAACCGCCAGCATCGCATTCACTTCAGCGTCATCGCGCACAGCGCTGGGCACAGGCTTGTAACCCTGGGGTGCCAGGGCGTTGCCGCGGAGCACAGACCCGAGGGTGAGCAGCGTGAGCTTGAGTTGCTGCCAGGGGTTCATAGTCACCACCCGCTTGTACAGGTAGCTGTCAAAGGTGAGACGCTGCACGTCCTTGTCATCGCACATCTCCACGAAAGCCTCGCGGGCCGCATCGTTGCGGTAGAAGATGTTCTGGAGGATTTCCAGCACCTTGTAGGTGGCACCGTATTGGCGGTCCCACTTCTTCAGGTATTTCTTGAGATCAGCCTCGCTGGGCACCTTGGTGCCACCGGCGCTCGATTCCACGATCTGCTCGGCACACATGCGGCCACTCTTGGCGGCAAAGTAGATGCCTTCGCCAGAGCTCTTGGTCACGTAGCCGGCGGCATCTCCCACGAGGGCCATGCGCCCCACAACCCGGCGGGGGCGGGGATGCTCCGGAATCGGGTGGGCTTCCACCTTGATCACCTCACCGTTCACGAGGCGCTTCTTGGCACGCTCGCGAATGCCCTCCTGCAGGCTCTTGATCAGGGCCTGGTTGTTCTGCATGGTGCCGGTGCCCACAGCCACGTGGTCGTACTTGGGGAACACCCAGGCATAGAAATCAGGAGACACGTCGGTACCGACGTACATCTCGGCGAGGTCGCGGTAGTAGGCCATCTTGTCCTCGGGGATGTCTTCGCCGGCGGCGGCGAGGGACAGCGCGGCGGAGGAGGGAGAGCAGCTGGTGCCGTTGTCGTTGTTCCTCCCGCCTCGTTGGTCGCGGAGGATCCTCGACCGACTCCTTTGTTGAAGGACCCGCGGCTTCGCGATCTCGCAAAGGCGCTGTGAGGTTGATGTTTTGAATGAGGGGAAGAGCGGGGGGTCAGCATCGAGAGAGAGACGGAGGGAGGGAAGAGACGTTGAGGACGTTGACGAAGAAGAGGTCGAGAAGAAAAAATCTTGTGTCGATTCGATCGAAGGAAGAAAACCAATGCTCGCCCCTCTTTCGAGGAAAACAACAAAACCTCCGGTTTCCCACCCTCGGGAAAACCCTCGGACTCACCCTTGCTGCTTCGTCGACAAGGGAGACTCGTTCAGGGACGAGCCGAGCCTCCCGGCGCGGGCCCCGCGAAGCGGCGACGCCTCGTCGGAGAGGTTTCCTTCGTCC
>CALJTZ010000097.1 GCA_937975655.1 uncultured Synechococcus sp.
GCCCAGGGGTTCGAGAGGCCAGCGTTCGCCGATCGTGTGAATCAGCTCGTTGGCCGGCACCACATCGGCTTGGCGCCAGCCGTTGCGGTTGCCCACATCCATGTATTCGATCAGGCGCAACTCCATACCCCGCTCCCGGCCCAGTTCCGCCAGGGGCCGCACCTGATCGTGATTGCGCTCCCGTTGGATCACGGCGTTGAGCTTCAGGGCTCCGGCAGCTGGATCAAAGCCGGCGCTGCGGGCGTGCTCGATCGCGGCCAGCACCTGATTCAGGGCGCGGGCGCCGGCGGCCTCATCGGCTAATCCCGCCATGGCAGCCACACTGGCGGCGGTGGTGCCATCCAGGCTGAGGGTGAGACGATCCAGTCCGGCCTCCCGCAGGCGGCGAGCGCGCTCGGCGGAGAGCAGCACCCCGTTGCTGGTGAGGGCGATCTCTCGAAGTCCGTGCTCGCGCAACGGCTGCACGGCCCGGATCAAGGCCTCCAGCTCTGGATGTAGCAGCGGCTCGCCGCCGGTGAGCCGCAGGCTGTGGACCCCAAGAGCCACGGCCGCATGGATCACCTGCAGCCGTTGCTCCATGTTCAGCAGCCCCGGCGGCTCCTGGCCATCGGGCAGGCAGTAAGGGCAGGCCAGGTTGCAGCGGGCTGTGAGCGAGAGGCGCAGCACGCCGAGGGGGCGCTGAAGCTGATCTCGGGGGTGAGCGACGGCCGTCTCCGCAGCGGAGTCCAGTCTGCTGGGCCCGCGTGGGGAGCTCAGAGGTCCTCGGGGCGGTTCACGTTGCGGATCCTGCTGGCGGCCAGTGTTACGTGGTGGCAGGGCTGGTGGGCGAGCCAGTTCTGCAGGCGGCGCTCCCCCTGGTCGATCGCGGCGGCCAGACCATCGCGTTGAGCGGGGCCGCTTGGGTAGAGGCCCAGCAGGGGCTGCAGGCGCTCACCGTCGTGGGCCAGGTGGATCGCTCCAGGTGCGGCTTCAGCTGCGGCCAGCAGGCTTTGCAGCACGGACAGGGTGAGGTCGGGCATGTCCACCGGGCAGAGCAGCAGCTGTTGGTTCGGATGGTGTTCCATCAGACGGTGCAGGGCCAGCAGGGGTCCCTCCCAGGGAGACGGCTCGGCCAGGACGGTGAACGCGGCTGCCGACAGGCTTCCCGGCGCTGCAGCTGCCGTGGGTTGCTCGGCGAGCTGCCCAGCCAGAGCCAGGTGTTCCGGCCAGCGGCTCAGCAGCGTGATCGGTGCCTGCAACGCGGCCAGCAGCCCCAGCGTGCGTTCCAGCCAGCTACCGCCTTCGGGGTGGGGGAGCAGCGCTTTGTCCTGGCCCATGCGTCGGCTGGCTCCGCCGCTGAGCAGGCAGCTCCGCAGCGGTGCCGGGCTGGCGCCCTGCGTCACCTCGTTCTGTAGCAACCGCTGCCGGAGTGCATCGGCCTGATCCATAGGGTCCGGCGACCGATCCGCTCCAGCCTGCAGCGCCATGGCCCTCGCTCCTCTCACTGCCGCCCTGTTGGCCGCCAAGCGCCGCCTTGGGCTCAGCTTCGCCGATCTCGGCCAGCGGTTGGGGGCTGATGAGGTGTGGGTGGCGAGCCTGATCTATGGCCAGGCCACGGCCACGGCCGAGCAGGCCGAGGCGCTGCTGCAGGCCCTAGAGCTGGGGGGCAGCGCCGGCGCTGAGCGGCTGGATCAGCTCACCACCTACCCGGTGAAAGGGGCCCTCGATCCAGTGATCCCCACCGATCCGCTGCTCTATCGCTTCTACGAAATCCTGCAGGTGTATGGCCTGCCGTTGAAGGATGTGATCCAGGAAAAGTTCGGCGATGGGATTATGTCGGCGATTGATTTCAGCCTCACCGTGGACCGCCAGGAGGATCCCAAGGGGGATCGGGTGGTGGTGACGATGAACGGCAAGTTCCTGCCATACCGCACGTGGTGAGCGCCCCCGCAGCAGCGGCCCGGGCCCAGTGCCCGTACTGCGGCGTGGGGTGTGGCCTGGAACTCAAGCCGCCCGCGGCTGCAGGCGATCCCCAGTGGATAACCCGTGGAGATCGCCTGCATCCCTCCTCCCTGGGCCAGGTGTGCGTGAAGGGTGCCACCGTGGGTGAAACCCTGCACCACAACCGGCTCACGACCCCGCTGTGGCGGGAGCACCGCGACCAACCGTTTCAGCCCATCAGCTGGGAGGCTGCCTTTGAGCGGCTGTTGACGCAGATTCGCCGCACTTTGGCGGAGCAGGGCCCGGCTGGCTTGGCGATCTACGGCTCGGGGCAGTTCCTCACGGAGGACTACTACGTGGCCAACAAGCTGCTTAAGGGGGCCCTGGGCAGCAACAACTTCGATGCGAATTCACGCCTGTGCATGAGTTCGGCGGTGGCCGGCTATGCCCGCAGCCTCGGCTCCGATGGCCCTCCCTGCTGCTACGACGATCTCGATGCGGCCGACCTGGTGGTGCTGATCGGCACCAACACGGCCGAGTGCCATCCGGTGTTGTTTCAGCGGCTGCTGAAGCGCAAGCGCAAAGACAGGCAGGCCTTGCGTCTGGTGGTGGTGGATCCCCGGGCCACGGCCACCAGCGATGCCGCTGATCTGCACCTGGCGCTTCGCCCCGGCACGGATCTAGCGCTCTTGCACGGCGTGGGCCACCTCTTGTTGCAGGCCGCGGCGATCAACCAGGGCTTCGTGGCTGCCCACACGCAGGGCTTTGAAGCATTGGCGGCGCTCTGGCAAGCCTGGACGCCGCAGCGGGTCAGTGATCTCTGTGGGATCGGCGAAGCCGATTTGCGCCAGCTGGCCCAGTGGTGGGCTGGCTCGGCCGGGGTGCTCAGCCTCTGGTCCATGGGGGTCAACCAGAGCAGCGAGGGCACTGCCACCGTGGCGGGGATCATCAATTTGCATCTGGTCACCGGTCAGATCGGGAGGGAGGGAGCGGGCCCCTTCTCGCTCACGGGCCAGCCCAATGCCATGGGGGGGCGTGAGGCCGGTGGCCTGGCCCAGCTGTTGCCGGGCTATCGCGTTGCGGTGAACGCCGAGCACCGTGCCGAGGTGGAGCGGCACTGGGGCTTCGCTCCCGGTTCGATCGCGGCCGAACCCGGCTTGGCGGTGTGGCAGCAGATCGAGGCGATGGAGCGGGGAGACCTGGGGCTGTGGTGGGTGGCTGCCACCAATCCCCTGGTGAGCATGCCGTCGCTGGATCGGGTGCGGGCTGCGGTGGCCAACTGCCCGCTGGTGGTGCTGAGTGAGGCCTACGCCGATACGGAAACGGCCGAGGTGGCCCATCTGGTGCTGCCGGCGGCCCAGTGGAGTGAGAAGAGCGGCGTGATGACCAACTCCGAGCGCCGCGTCACCCTCTGTGCGGCCTTTCGGGATCCACCGGGTGAGGCCAGGGCCGACTGGGCGATCTTTGCTGAGCTGGGTCGTCGCCTGGGCTTCGTGGATCAGTTCAGTTACGGCTCAGCGGCGGAGGTATACGCGGAGTTCACGGCGCTCACGGCCGGCCGGGTGTGTGACGTCAGCGGCCTCAGCCACGGCCTGCTGGCCCAGCAGGGCCCCCAGCAGTGGCCTTTCCCGGCAGGCACGCAGCCCGGTGGCGGTCAGGCGCGCCTCTATGGCGAGGTGTGTACCTTCCCGGCCGCCCCCGCAGGCCATCGCTTCCCCACCGGCAACGGTCGGGCCCGTCTGTGGGCCGACCTGCCCCTGGGGTTAGCCGAACCCCCGTGCGACGCCTACCCGCTGGTGCTCACGGTGGGGCGTTACCTGGGCCACTGGCACACCATGACGCGCACGGCCCATGTGGCGCGGATTGTGAAACAGCATCCCGAGCCGCTGCTGGAGGTGCATCCCACCGATGGCGAGCGCTATGGCCTGGTGGATGGCGCCATGGCCCAAGTGGGCTCCCGCCGCGGCTCCGTGACGGCCCGGGTGCAACTCACCGAGCGCATTCGGCCGGGCACGGTGTTCCTGCCGATGCACTGGGGGGCCAACCAGGCCAAGGCCTGTGAAGCCAACCGGCTGATGCATGAGCTGGGCTGCCCCCATTCCCAGCAGCCGGAGTTGAAGGCCGCCGCCGTTTGGGTGGCACCTTGGCGTACGCCCAAGGCGTCTACCTAGCGGAACGGTCGGCGGCCTCAGGCCTCCACCAGCAGCGGCGCGATGCGCAGGGTCCGGCCGGGTCCGCTGTCCTGCTGGATCAGGCCCATGTCCCGCCATTTCGAGAGCTGGCGCGTCACCGTGACGCGGGTGTGGCCGCTCAGCTCCGCCAGGTCGGCATGGGTGAATTTCAGGGGCAACTCATACCAGTGGCCGCTGCGGCGACCCAGCCGTTGCACCAGCAGCTGCAGCAGGGCGGTGATGCGCTGTTCGGCGTCCCCCAGGTGGCGGATCATCAGCAGGGCCACGGTCCAGTCGTTCAGGCTGCTGGCGCCGGCGGGAGGCATGGCCGAGCAGCCCGCCACCAGCTGGGCAGGGCTCAGGGCCTGCAGGTGCAGCCGGGCGTGGCGCAGCAGGTCGAGGGGGAGATGGTCGCCGGTCTGGAGAAAGCCGAGGGTCATGGGGTGGGCCTGTAGGGCTTCCTGCTCCGGCCTCGAGATGGCCACCCGGACCAGGCCGGCCGTGATGCTCAGGCAACTGCTCTGCAGCAGCACCCGCTCGTCCAGCAGCATGGTGTGACCGGCCTTGATCTGCAGTCCCCCTTCGCTCGGTCGCCGTTCAATCGTCGTCATGGGCAAAACGGCGATAGAGGAAGTCGAGGGCGTGGTTCCGTAGCTGGGCGTAGCGCGGATCGTTCTGGATCGTTTCGTAGCGGCGCGGGCGCTCGAACGGCACCTCCACGATTTCCCCGATGGTGGCGGCTGGTCCGTTGGTCATCATCACCACCCGGTCGGCCAGGAACAGCGCCTCGTCGATGTCGTGGGTGATCATCAGCACGGTGGGTTTGTGTTCCCGCCAGATGGCCAGCAGTTCCTCCTGCAGTTCCTCCTTGGTGATGGCATCGAGGGCGCCGAAGGGTTCATCCAGCACCAGCACTTCCGGGCTCACCGCCAGGGCCCGGGCGATGGCAACCCGCTGACGCATGCCCCCGGAGATCTGGTCGGGTCGCTTGTGGCGCGCCTCCAGCAAACCCAC
>CALJTZ010000098.1 GCA_937975655.1 uncultured Synechococcus sp.
CTACACGACGCTCTTCCGATCTAGAACGGGGCAATAGTTGCTGGCAATGCTGCTGACGTTGAGTTTCTGCAGGTGCAGAAGAACAACGACTTCAGCACGGCCCTGTCCACGATGCAGCTGATCGAGCGGCGGCTGCAGTTCACGTTCCTCACCAACGAGGCCGTGCAGCGGGACGCTGAGCGAGTGACGGCAGAGGAGATCCGTTTGATGGCGGAACAGCTGGAGCAGGGCCTTGGCGGTGTGTACAGCGTGCTGTCCGCTGAGCTGCAACTGCCCCTGATCCGTCGTGTCATGCACTTGATGGAGGTCACAGGCGAACTACCTGAGATCCCCAAAGGCTTGGTTGAGCCTCAGATCACCACAGGCCTGGAGGCGATTGGTCGCGGCAATGACAAGCAACGTCTTACCACGTTCCTGCAAACCGTTGCAGCCAGCATTGGCCCTGAGCAGTTCCTGCAGTACATCAACCCCAGTGAGTTGATTCGCCGCTTTGCTGCGGCTGACGGCATTGATACTGCTGGCCTAGTGAAGGACGAGCAGCAACTACAAGCTGAGCAAGCGCAGATGCAACAGGCTAATGTTGCACAACAACTCGCACAAGGAGCGATCCAGAGTGGAGCAACGGCGCCGCCGCAACCCAGCGGAGCAACAGCTGGCGGAGGTAATCAAGGAGCAGCAGCTGCACTCGCAGCCAGCGGAGTCCCAGCGGCCGGAGCAGTCTGATCCAGCAATGCCACAGCTGAAGAAGGGGCAACACGCGGAGCCTCTTCCCAGCGGTGGCTACATGATCATTACCAATGGCTTTGAATACTGATGCCTGAAGTCATTACGGGTCAAGACGCTGTTGCTTCATACGAGGCAAGCGGTGGAGCGGATGAGGCCGCACGCGTTGACGCGGCGCGAGCTGAGCTGGTCGATGAAGCCACTGCCCAGGGCGGGGATGGCGAGCTGATCCTTGGCAAGTACCAGTCAACCGAGGATCTCGCTACCGCGTACCAGAATCTTCAGAGGGAGTACACCCGACTGAAGAATGGACAGCCCGCAGCAGAACAAGCTGATCCTGCACCCGAACAGCAAGCCGACTTTGGCGAGCCAGAGGAAGCAGAGGCTGGTGCTGATTCAGGGTCTATTGACCCCGCCAAGGCCGCGTCCATCCAACAGTCAATCTTTGATCAGGTGGGAGGAGAGGCCGAGTACCAGCGCCTAGCGACCTGGGCTGCGAAGAACTTGCCGGCTGAACGGACCAACGCATACAACCAGGCGCTGGCGGCCGCGGACGAAGGCGCAATCATGAATGCGCTGAAGGGCTTGCAGTACGACTTCATGATGAAGAATGGCTATGAGCCACGGCTGACCGGCGGACGTGCGCCAAGCAATGAGGTTCGCGGCTATGAGTCAGAAGCTCAAGTTGTAGCTGCAATGAAGGATCCTCGTTACTCAGGGGACAACCCCGATCCGGCCTACATCAAAGAGGTGGAGAAGCGCATTGCCGTGAGCAACGTGTTCCAACCTCGTTGACACTGGGTTATAAGTGGAGGCAGATCAACCAACCAGTGATCTGCCTCAGGGCCCGGTGCGCCGACACCCCTGTGAAGCGACGTTGGTGAAGGCACAAGCCTCGGTGGTTATCGACGACAAACCATCCATCAACTAGGAGACAGACGGTGGCAGCACCTGACGCAACTCTGTCCAGGGTCGGCGCGATTAACGGCGCGACTGGTACTTGGGCACAAGACAACGCCCTCTTCCTGAAGGTCTTTAGTGGAGAGGTCATCACCGCCTTTGATCGTTCCTGCATCTTCAAGGGACTAGCCCAAGAGCGGACTATCCAAAACGGCAAATCTGCCCAATTCCCGGTGACGGGGCGCTTCACAGCGCGCTTCCATACACCTGGGAAGATGATCGAAGGGCAGGGCAACATGGCCCAGAACGAAGTCGTGATCAAGATCGACGATCTGCTGATTGCAGACGCCGCTCTGTACGACCTCGATGAAGCCAAGAGCCACTACGACATTCGCAGCATCTACTCGAAGGAGCTAGGCAATGCCCTGGCCCGTGAGTACGACAAGCGCATTGCTCGTGTGCTGACCCTCGGCGCTCGTGTCTCCACTGGAGACTTGACTGCCAACCTGCCCACCGGCCTGACCCCCGACGATCCCTACCGGACCGGCACTCGGGTGGACCTGGCTAAGGCCACTCCTACTCCCGACGACTACGTGGCTGCAGTGTTTGCTGCTGCCCGTGCTCTGGACGAGAAGGACGTGCCTGCTGATGGTCGCGTCCTGGTCTGCAGCCCAGAAGTTTATTACACGCTGATTCAATCAAGCCGTGCTGTGAACTTCGACTTCAACCAGCAAGGCGAGAACGGCTCTTACAGCAAGGGCCAGATTGCACAGCTGGCTGGTTTCAGCATCTACAGCTCTAACCACATCAAGCAGGGCAACGTCACTGCTAAGACTGGCGAGCAGGGCTTCACGTTTGCAGGTACAGACACTGCTCTGTCTTCTGTGAACATGACCCAGACCAAGATGCTGGCATTCCAGAAGGGTGCCGTTGGTGTCCTGAAGCTGCGTGATCTGTCAATGCAGATGACCGGCAACGACTACAACGTGATGTACCAATCTTCGTTAATGGTTGCCAAGCTCGCCTGTGGCTTCGGCTACCTGCGCCCTGAGGCCATCTGCGAGATCTACAACAGCCTCTGATTCGCTCAACGCGATTCTCACTGGCAAACTGAGGGGCAGAGATGCCCCTCTTTTTCATGGCCATCACACTGAACCTCAACGGCGACAGCACCGAACCCTCTGATCTGGTTGAGCTGAAGGACTGGGATCCTGCTGTTGTCATCACAGACCCCGACCGGATCCAGCCTCAAGTCGTCTTTGCCAGCCCTGACGAAGCAGCGGTTGTCGAACAGGCAGCCACTGAGCCCGCCCCTGTCACCACGAAGACCCGCAAATGACAGAGCTAGAAGCCGTCAACATCTTGCTCAGCATCATCGGTGAATCGCCGATTGACAAGCTGAGCGATACAACGGTGAATGAGATCACGGACTCAGCCTTGGCCAACCGCACGTTGACCGAAGTGAGCCGTGACGTTCAGGCAGAGGGTTGGAACTGGAACACCGATCACGATGTCCCTGTCGTGAAGGACAACCAGAACCAGTACCTGCTTGAGTCGAACACGCTTGCCGCGATCTTCTCACCCAGCCGCTACCCCAACGGGCAGTACGTCCAGCGGGGGAACAAGGTGTACGACCGCGTAAAGCGGACGTTTGCCTTTGGCGCTGATGCCACGCAAGCACTGGTCATCGACCGTGTTGTGTACCAGCTGAGCTGGGAGGAGCTGCCTCATGTGGCACAGCAGTACATCGTGATTCGGGCCGGGCGGATCTTCAGTGACCGCTACCTGAACAGCAACGCGATCTACGTGTACACGGCCCAGGATGAGGAGTATGCCCGCGCCATGTTGATCCGTGGCGAGGAGCGTGGGATGCAGAACAACCTGCTGTGGGGCAATGACCGCGGCATGGGTCAAGGGACAGGTTTCATCCCTGCTGAGGGGATGCGTTTCAGGAGCGTCTAATGCGTCGGAAGTCTCGCCTCACTGCTACGAAGAACCCTCCTGCATCACTGGTGCAGGGGAGTATCGACACGTTGACTCAAGGCGTCAGCCAGCAGCCGCCGCACCTGCGGCAGGTGGGGCAGGGTGAGCGCCAGGTCAACGGCTGGAGTTCGCCTGTTAGCGGGCTTAGCAAGAGGCGACCGACTCAGTACGTGGGCAGGATCAGCGCATCGCCGGTCACTGACTTCTTCCTGGAGACGATGCCGATCACCACAGGTGAGCGGTACAACGTCTTCCTGTACAACACTGGCGGGAATGCCAGGGTTCAGATCCTGCGTGATGGGGTCAGCTGTGACGTGGATGTCCACGGTTCCGGCTTGACTGCCGTGACAGGGGCAGGTGGCGTCAAGGAGGCCAATGGCACCAGCGCCAGCTACCTGTACAACGCGTCGGGCCTGGAAGGAAAGTACGTCTTCATCAACAATGGCCCGTTCGGCCTGTTGCTGAATCGCGAGAAGGTAACTGCGATGGATGCCGCGACAACTGCGGCACAAAAATACGAAGCACTGCTTTTTATACAAGGCGTGAACTATGAGGTGACGTACACCGTCAATCTCAATGGCACCAACCTGACGCCATTCACCACGCCTAAGGCGACAGATACTGTCAACACGCTGAGCACTGACACGGTTGCTGCTGAGCTGACGACGCGCATCAACGCTGCTTCCGGCTTTACCGCAACTCGTGCCGGCAGCGTGGTGCACGTCAGGAAGACAGACAACACCGACTTCACCATCAGCCTCTCGGATTCGCGCAGCAACTCACTCGCTCGCTCATTCAAAGGAGTGACATCTGCCTTTAGCGGACTGCCGACTGTTGCCACCAATGGCTTTGCCATCCGCGTCGATGGAAGCCCCAACACAACCAATGATGACTACTGGGTAAAGTTTGTCACTCGTGACGCATCTACCTTTGGTGATGGCGTTTGGCAGGAGGCACCCGCGCCCGGCATTAAATACAAGATCAACGCAGACACCATGCCGCTGGTCTTCTACCGGAAGGCCCCCAGCGTTTTCTTCGTTGGCCCAGCCGATGGGGCGACGCGTTCCATCACTGTTGGCGGCACTACGCACAGCTTCACCTTCCCCCTCTGGGGTGAGCGGACCGCTGGG
>CALJTZ010000099.1 GCA_937975655.1 uncultured Synechococcus sp.
GCCAAGCCGCGATTACCCAGGAGATCCTGGAAGTTGTGGGCGGTGCGGCTGCCATGGCCTGAGCCCTAACCGTCTCACGTTTCACCGAGCCCTGGCCCCCGTGGGACCAGGGCTTTGTGCTGTGGATCCTCCCCACGGCGTTCGGCTGTTGAGAGCAGCGGCAGGCCTGGATCCCAGGGACGCTTTTTGTGTGTCAGGGATTACAAGAAACAGTGGAAACCGTTGTGCTCACTGGGGCTCCCTAGGTTGCGAGCGACCGTTTTGTGGCCCTATGACTGCCCTCGATCGTGTTGTTCGCTCCGGTGTGGCCATGGCCGCCGCCGGCGCCCTGCTGCTCACGGGTTGCAGCCAGACCCAGGATGCCGCCAAGCAAGCGGCTTCTACCGTGGGGGATGCCGCCCAAACCGCAGCCTCCGGCGCAGGCGATGCCGCCCTGGGTACCGCGGTCACTCCTGTGCTCAACCTGCTCAAGCAGGGTGACGCTGATCTCAAGGGTGGCAATCTGGCCGCAGCGGTGACCACCATGGGTGGCTTCGCCGCCCTCTGGGCCACGGCGGCTCCCTTGATCAAGCCGCTGGCGGGTGACAAGTGGCCCGCCATTGAGGCTGCCGCCAACTCCGTGTCGAAGACCTTCGCCAACGGCACTCCCTCCGTGGCCGATGCCGGCACCGCCATTCAGGGCTTGATGGGCCCCCTCTCGGCTTTGGTGGCCAAGTAGGGAGCGGCTGAGGCTGCAGGCTGGGGAGACGCCTGTCTTGCGGTTCTCCCCAGCTCCGCGCCCCCCGATGGCCAGCCCCAACCCCGTCCAGCTGCGGCTGGAGCCGTTGTTTCCCCTGGCCCTGGCCCGGGTGCAGTTGCGCCCTGATCCCTGGGATTCGGCAGTGCTGATGCAGGAGGTGCTGAGCCTGCGCGGTGACGCTGAAGGCAATCCGGAGCCGGGTTGCGCCTGGACGGGAGATCTCAACGGTGTCTGGCAGCTGCACCGCCTGGAGCCTTTCCAGTGGTTGCGCCACCAGGTGGAACAGCAGGCCTGGCTCTATCTCGAGGCCCTCGGCTTCGAGGCGGCTCGCATCGCTCTGCACATCCAACGCTCCTGGCCTGTGGTGAGCGACGTGGGCCAGGTGGTGGGGCGGCATCACCATCCCAATGCCCACCTCAGCGCTATCTACTACCTCAATGGCGATGGCTCGGGCCGCAGTGGTTGCCTGCGTCTCTTCCCGCGCCAGCAGGCCAATGAGCTGGTGCCGGGGTTGGCGGTGGGCCACGGGGGGCCGCTCCGGCCGGATACTCCCGCCGCCCAGCTCTGGAATGCCCCCTGGCTGGATGTGGCGCCGCAGGCCGGCTTGTTGGTGCTGTTCCCCGCCAGCACCGACCACGCCGTGACGGCCAACGAGGACGCAGACGAGGTGCGCCTCTCGGTGGCCTTTGATCTGGCTCTTACGGCACCCCTGGCCGGTGCCGACGACCCTGCTCCGCCGGAGTATCTGGCGCCCCATCCGGCCCAGTGGACAACCCTCGACGCCTGACCACCTGCCGTCCGCGAAGATGGGAGGCCCTTTGCCCCAGCCATGAGCGAAACCTTCACCGTTGTCGCTGAACTGAACGGCACGCCGCACACCTTCAGCTGCCGCGCCGATCAGACCGTGCTGGCGGCGGCTGAGGCCGCCGGGGTGGATCTGCCCAGCTCCTGCTGTTCGGGTGTGTGCACCACCTGCGCGGCGCGGGTCACCGAGGGCAGCGTGCATCAGCCCGATGCCATGGGCGTACGGGCCGATTTGCAGGAACAGGGGTTCACGCTGCTGTGCGTGGCGTTTCCCCTCAGCAACCTGAAGCTGGTGGCGGGCCAGGAAGACGCCCTCTACGAGGCCCAGTTCGGCCAATTCCAGAAGTGAGCCGCCCGGCTGCCACGTTGCAGCCCGTCAGCCTGCGGGTGAGCCGGGCTGCCGGCCCCCTGCTGCCCCAGATCGAGGCGGCCCTGGCCTGTCACGGTCAGCCGCTGCGCTGGGCTATCACCGCCGTGGAGCCGCCAGCCGATCCCACGGCAGGCCTGGCGGGATCGCTGCTCACGATTGAAGCGGTGGTGCTGGCATGACGGCGGCCAGGCCCCTGCCCACCCTGCTGGTGATTCCCACCGGGATTGGCTGCTCCATCGGTGGCTATGCCGGCGACGCCCTGCCCTCGGCCCGGGTGCTGGCGGCGGCCAGTGGCTGCCTGATCACCCATCCCAACGTGATGAACGGGGCGGCTCTCTACTGGAGTGATCCCCGCATCCACTACGTGGAGGGTTCGGCCTTGGATCGCTTCGCCGCCGGTGCGCTTGCCCTGCGGCCGGTGCGCCGCCAGCGAGTGGGGCTGCTGCTCGATGCCGGCATCGAGGAGGAGTTGCGCTGGCGCCATCTGCAGGTGGCGGATGGCTGCCGGGCCAGCCTGGGCCTGGAGATTGGCCCGGTGGTCTGCACCGATACGCCGCTGGAGGTGAGTCTGAGCCAGGGGGCCAGTGGGGCGAGCTGGGGCCGGTTGGGTCGCCCCGATGCCCTGCTGCGGGCTGGCCACCAGCTCAAGGCGGCTGGCGCCACCGCCATCGCGGTGGTGGCCCGCTTCCCGGAGGATCCCACCAGTGAGGCCCTGGCCGCCTACCGCCAGGGCTCCGGGGTGGATGCCCTGGCCGGTGCCGAGGCGGTGATTAGCCATCTGCTCAGCCGGGAGCTGGGGCTTCCCTGCGCCCATGCGCCGGCCCTCAGCCCCTTGCCACTCGACCCAGGCTTGGACCCGCGCGCAGCCGGGGAGGAACTGGGCTACACGTTCCTGGCCTGTGTGCTGGTGGGCCTGAGCCGGGCACCGGACCTGGTGCCGCTGCCGCTAGGCGGCGGTGCCGCTGATGGTCTCCAGGTGGCGGATCTGGGTGCTGTGGTGGCTCCCGCCGGGGCCCTCGGGGGGGCGGCCGTGCTGGCGTGCGCAGATCGGGGCATCCCCCTGATTGCGGTGCACAACCCCTCGGTGCTCAACGTGTCGGCGGAGGCGCTGGGATTGCCGGAGCTGAAGGCGGGCAGCTATGCGGAGGCCGCCGGTTTGCTCGTGGCGCTGCGGGAGGGCATCAGCCCAGCCGCTCTGTGCCGTCCCCTGCCTCCGTTGGTCTGAGCGATGGAGCAGCCCTGCCCCTGTGGGGGCCCCAGCTATGGCTCCTGTTGCAGCCCCCTGCACCGCGGCCTGCTGCAGGCCACCACGGCCGAGCAGCTGATGCGCTCGCGCTATGCGGCCTATGCCCTGGGGCAGGTGGAGTATCTGCTCGCGACCCACCCCTCGCCGGAACCCCTGGCGCGCCGCCGCCGTGCCCTGCAGGCCAGCCTCACGCAGGTGCGCTGGCGCCGGCTGGAGATCCTGGAGGTCACCGCCGGCGGCCCGGACGACACCACCGGCACCGTGACCTTCGCGGCCCACTACGTCGCCGCGGACCAGATCGGCGTGATGCGGGAGTGCTCCCGTTTCGGCCGGGAAGGCCAGCGCCCCGATGGTCGCTGGCTCTATCTGGAGGCTCTGGAGCTCTCTTGAAGTCGGCGGCCCTCGCGCTGCTCAGTGCAGGCAGGCCATGGGGTGGCGGTTGGGCAGCCCCAGGGCCTTGGCGACGCCGGGGTGGCACACCGAGCCGTTGATCGTGTTGAGACCAGACACCAGCTCAGGCCGCTCGGTGACGGCCTCCACCAGCCCTCGCCCCGCGATCGCCAGGATGTAGGGCAAGGTGACGCTCACCAGCGCCTCGGTGGAGGTGAAGGGCACAGCCCCCGGCATGTTGCCAACGGCGTAGTGCTGCACCCCGTGGATGGTGAGCACCGGATCGGTGTGGGTGGTCTCCCGGCTGGTGGCGATGCAGCCGCCCTGGTCGATGGCCACATCCACAATCACCGATCCGGGTTGCATCTGCTGTACCAACGCCTCCTCCACCAGGGTGGGGGCCCGATCCCCTGGCAGCAGCACTGCGCCGATCAGCAGATCGGCGCTGGGCAGCAGGCGCTCCAGCAGGCCGCGGCTGCTCACCAGGCTCACCAGCCGACCGCGCCGGTCGCTCTCCAGCCGGCGCAAGCGCTGGGGGGAGTGGTCCAGCAGAAACACCTCCGCATCCATGGCGGCCGCCACCCGGGCAGCGTTCCAGCCCACCGTGCCGGCCCCCAGCACCACCACCCGCGCTGGCCGCACTCCGGTGCAGCCCCCCATCAGCACCCCGCGGCCACCGTGGGGCTTCTCCAGCAGATGGGCCCCCACCTGGGCGGCCAGCCGCCCGGCGATCTCGCTCATGGGCGCCAGCAGCGGCAGGCTGCTGTCGTCGAGCTGGACGGTTTCGTAGGCGATGGCCGTGGTGCCGGCGTTCAGCAGCGCGCGACCCACCTGCGGGTAGGCGGCCAGATGCAGGTAGGTGAACAGCACCAGGTCGGGGCGCAGGAAGGCGAATTCCTCTGCTTGCGGTTCCTTCACCTTCACCACAAGGTGGGCGGCCCAGGCCTCCTCCCGGTCCACGAGGCTCGCCCCGGCCGCCTGGAAGGCCTGGTCGTCGATCCCGGCCCCGGCGCCGGCGCCGGCCTGAACCCGCACCGCAAAGCCATGGCTTACCAGCTCCCGCACCCCATCGGGGGTGAGGGCCACCCGCTGTTCATCGGGTTTGATCTCGGTGGGTACCCCGATGCTGGCGATCGGGGCCACGGGGCCCGCCATGGTTCCGCTCTCGATGCCTCCACCATGGCCAC
>CALJTZ010000100.1 GCA_937975655.1 uncultured Synechococcus sp.
GACGGCGGATGCCGCCGGCCTGGAGCAGGCCCGCGCCGAGCTGCGCAAGGTGCTGCAGCAACTGCAGCAGCAGCGTTTTGAGTGGCGCCACTGGGGGGGCGCCGAGCCGACCGCCGCCAACGCGGCTGTGCGGTGTGAGGGGGTGTCCCAGGCCCTGGAGCGCTTTGAGCAGGCCTTCTTCCGCGATCCGCGCCGCCGCCGCAATCCAGCCGGTAGCCGCACCACCTGGAGCAGTGCCTATCAGCCCTATCTGCGCCGCCTGGAGGCCGCCGCCGAGGCCCAGGGGCTGGCCTTGGGCCTGCCGCTGCTGGAGGCTGTGCTGGAGAGCTATCCCCTGGCCTCTCGTGGCCGGCAGCAGTGCGGTACGGCCCTGGCGGCCCTGGCGCGGGCCGAGGGGCTGACCCTGCCGGCCGACTGGGGCGAGCGGGCGGGGGGCTACGGCCTGCATGCCGCCCAGTTCCGCCAGTTGCCCAGCGATGAGCAGATCCTGCAGGCCATCGAGCGCATCCCCAACCCCGGCTGGCGCCTGGCCTACGGGCTGATGGCCACCTACGGCCTGCGCAACCATGAGGTGTTCTTCAGCGATCTCTCCGCCCTGGCCCCCGGCGCTGATCGGGTGATCCGGGTGCTGCCCACCAGCAAGACCGGCGAGCACCAGGTGTGGCCGTTTCAGCCGCAGTGGGTGGATCGCTTCGGGCTGCAGCGCCTGGGCGAGAGCCGTGATCTGCTGCCGCCCGTGTGCACCGACTTGCGCCGCACCACCCTGCAGCAGGTGGGCCGGCGGGTGGCCGAGCAGTTCCGCCGCTACGAGCTGCCCCTCACCCCCTACGACCTGCGCCATGCCTGGGCGGTGCGCACGATCCACATCGGCCTGCCGGACACGGTGGCGGCGCGCATGATGGGCCACTCGGTGGCGATCCACACCCGCACCTATCACCACTGGATCACCCGCCGCGACCAGCAGCAGGCGGTGGATGCGGCGCTCTCGCGCCATCGCCAGCTGGCGGCCTGAGCGCGGCAGAGTGGCCGCACTGCTGGATCGCTGCACCCGTGCCGGAGACTGAACTCGATCTGGTGGCTGCCGAGCTGGGTCCCGGCGGCGAACTAGCCCCCGAGGCCGACCAGGAGGGCTATCGCCGCCGCATGGCCCGCCGCAAGGAGGTGCAGCAGCAGCGGGTGGGTGAGCGCAACCTGGAGAAGGGGCTGGTGCTGGTGTTCACCGGCGATGGCAAGGGCAAAACCACGGCCGCCCTGGGGCTGGTGCTGCGCACGTTGGGCCACGGTGATGCGGTCGCGGTGGTGCAGTTCATCAAGGGCGCCTGGGACACCGGCGAACGTCGCCTGATCACCACCCATTTCTCACCGTGGCTGCGCAGCGTCTACTTGTTCAACAAGACGCTCGATGGGAAATGGTTGAGCGCGCATTTGAATTTGTTTGGGTGGAAGGCAAGGATCCCAACTTATCCTGGCCCCAATTCTGTCAATACCTTGGATTGTCAGCTGAAACACCAAAACCAGATGCGCCTGAAATCAAAGCAAAACTGATTAGCAATACAGAAAAAGCAAAAGCAGATGGTGCATTTGGGGTACCAACCCTAGTGATTCATGGTCATGCATTTTGGGGTGTCGATACCATCGACTGGGCCTTAGATTATCTAGACAGGCCGGATATGTTCGAACAAGCGGCTTATCGGCATGCAAGTCAGCTACCATCCGGTCTTTGAGCAATACAATGAGATTTACCCTATTTTTATTAGAAATTTAAGGATCATCACTATGCGCAAAATCGTCGCCTCCCTATTCATGATTGCCAGCCTGATTGTTAGCGCGGCAAGCTTCGCAGGCCCTAAAGTGGAATTCAAAACCACCATGGGTAATTTTGTTGTTGAACTCGACTCTGTAAAGGCACCAAAGACTACCGCTAACTTTTTAAACTACGTGAATAGCGGGTTTTATAACGGCACTATTTTTCACCGCGTGATTGATGGCTTCATGATTCAGGGTGGCGGCTTTACTCCAGATTTAGCTCAAAAGCCAACCAATG
>CALJTZ010000101.1 GCA_937975655.1 uncultured Synechococcus sp.
GATCAGTAGCCTGGCTTCAGAGGAGGAGGCCTCGATGACCTCCCCAATCCGAACCACCCGGCCCGCCAGCGTTGTTTGCCGTAGGACCTCAATCAACATGATCAGAGGGTATCGTTGCCGCGGCTGAAGGATTCAGGATGGCGAACAGCGATGTCCACATCCTGCATAGCCACAACGCGCACGGTGCCCGATGTGCTGTGGGTGTAGGGGTCAACCATCAGGTCGAGGCCGGAGAAGTAACCGATGATCAGATCAGCGAAGTTGCCGAACCACAGATCGCCGGCTGCCACTTGATTGGAGAGCACGCCACGGTAACCGTTGACGAGATCGCCTTCCATCACGAACAGGCCTGAGCCTGCATCCTTGGCCTTGGTCTTGAGGCCGCCGCGCATGGCGGCATTCATGAGATAGACCGGGCTGCCCATCAGCGCGTTGGCGGTTGCCACGTCGCTCTCAAGTGCCACAACCTCGGTGAAGGTCGGAGTCGCAGCAGCGAAGTCTTCAGTGCCGACGCCGGTGGTCAGCTTGAGACCCAGGGGCTCGCTGTTGCTGCCGGTGCCATAAAGACCAGCCAGGTCGATCTTGAGAGCAAGAACGGTGGCAAGGTCATTGCGCACCATGTTCTCAACGTCGATGCTGGATTGCAGCATCAAGCGGCGGCTGTAGTCGGTGAAGGCTGCAACCGTCTTGGGGGTCAGGCTGACCTGATCAACAGATTGCTGGCTCTCGTTAGGAGCGCCGGATTCAGCCACCCAGTAGGCGGTGCCAGCACCAGCTTGGCGGGGGATGGCGACGTTGCCAGTCAGGCCGGTCAGCACGGTGGCGCCAGCCTGATCCAGTGCCGAAGCATTGCGCAGCAGATCAATGAAGCTGCCAGCATCCAGCTCAGTGGCAACCAGGTTGCCGCCAGCGGTTGCAGTGCCAACGTTCAGGTCACGACGCAGCACATCCTGAGGGATGGTGATGCCACGGGATTGACGGCCGAGCCTTGCAGCTGCAGCATCAGATGCATCGATCTCGAAGGCAGCAGCCTCACGAGCAGAGCGATCGGTGGGATTGGCCAGATAATTGATGGCACGCAAGAAGGAGAAGTTGCGGCTCTCCTTCGCGCTTAGGCCGATTTCGGCGGCGCTCATGTTGACGGTCTCCTGGGGTACGTTGAGTTTATCGAGCACGGCAGCTCGAGCCTCGTCGATTGAACGACCAGACTCAACAAGCTGTTGGCCGAGATCGGCCATCCGGTGCTTGGTGCAGAGTGCAGAAATTTCAGCGATGCGGGTGCGCTCAGCCTCAACGGCTTCGGCCCGCACCACAGCCAGATCGGGGGCGGTGATTTCCATTAGTGGAATTGGATCAGGGGATGGTGCTGCCGAAGCAGCGTCTGACGTGGGCACGAGCGATCGGCCAATGCCCACGGTTTTGTCAGCAGGTATTGAGACCACTGAGATCTCATAAGGTGACCAGGCAGTAGCAACATAGTCGCCGCTGCCTCGCTCTTCCATCTTGTCGATGGAATAGCCGAAGGAGACATTCCGTAGAACGCCATCCTTCACATCGCCCAAGATCTCCTGGGCGAAAGCATTGCGGCTGAAACGCACACGAGCGAACCCGCGGCGCTTGTTGCCGTCGATGTAAGCGCGCTCAACCACGCCGATCACACGATCAGGGTTGTGATTGAACAACAGAGGAGCGCCATCATTCAGGCGGCTCAGGTCCGCAGCCTCGACATCATGGCTGAGGATTTCATTGCCGAAATAACGAGCAACAGGAAATTCAGAGCTGAACGGAAACTCATAGGTTCGCTCTTGCAGCTCATCGAAGGTGGTCAGCTCACGACGCTGGAATTGCTGGCCGGCATAATCGCGCACTTCTTCGATCTCGTCTTCGTCCTCGTCCTCGTCCTCGGCATCTTCAAAAGAGATGGGGCTGAAGTCATGCTCCTGCAGCCACTGCAAGGCCTCGGCCTCGGAATACCGGGCAGCATCAAACCGAATCGCTTGGATCTCGCTTTCTCCGCCTTTGATGCCATAGATGAAATCAATGCCCGGGCCACCAACATCAGCCTCGCGACGAAATTCTTCATACTGATCTGGATCAGTCAGTCGTGCGGCATGTTCGTTCGGGTAAGGTCGCTCCATTTCCATCGCACGGTTCTCTTCTAATCTCTTGATTCTATCGGCCTTAGCATCGGCCCATACCTGGCCAGCATCGCCGCCCCATGCGGCCCATGCCACACGACCTGGTGATGGGTAACCTTCTTCGTCCTGCATGAAGCCCTCGCCCTGCTTGTCGACTTCATGGCGAGCGAACCATGCCGCCATTGTGATCACCGTCTCAGGGCTCAGCTCATCGCCTGACAGGATCTGTCCGGCCCTGCGTGCTGCCACCTCAGTGCCGCCAGCATTGCCGTCAGCCTTCCATGCGCGGTAGCGATCAGCCTCTTCTCTCATGCCATCGGTAGGCATCAGGTTGATCTCCTCGCCGTTGATGATTGCCATGATCAGGCCTCAAACTCTGGCGTTGTCGTATCACCGAATGCGTCGACGGTGCCCTGTGGCCTGAACTGAATCAGACCGGCTGCACTGACCACGCTCGGATCGGTGTCGAGGATGATGTTCTTCTCGTCGAGCTTGGCCAGCTCTGCCTGCCGTGCTGCGAGGTATGCATCCAGGTCGCCGCCCTGCTCCGCCACGATCTGCCCCAGGGTCTTGAAGCCGCTTCGCACTGCGTCTTTGTAGGCGTTCACCTCACGCTGTGGGTCGACCCATTCCCAGCTCCTTGGCACCCATGTGGCCATGCGGTAGCGCTCTGGATTGGTTTCATACCCAGGCAGACTCAACTCACCGCTCAGCACAGCCATGTCAAGCCATGCACTGAAAACTTCATGATGAAAGTTTTCGATCATGTAACGCTGCAACACCTTGTAGGTATCGCGCTCCTCAAGCAGGCTGAGCCTGCTGCTGCTGTAGTTGCTCTCGGTGAAATTCTTGCTCATGCTCTCGAAGCTCACACCAACACCAGCGGCCGCGGCCCGAAGCATTGATCGAGTGAATGGCTCGAGCTGGCCATCAGGTGCATTCAGATCTGGCACGCTGACGGTTTCACCAGGCTGCAGATACTTGAACACGCCCGGAGTGAATTCACTGACCCGCTCGCCTTCATAGACCTCATCACCCATCAGCTCGCCCTCAGGGCTGGTGATGAATCCCATCAGTGCGCTGCTGGCCCGTGCGCGCACCACCTCGGCCTCCTCATAGCCCTGCAGCATGTGCAGCCGCATCAACGCTGAAGCGAACCATGTGACGCCTCTGGTCTGGCCCGGCCGTTCAGGGAGGAACAAATGGATCACCTCATCAGCAGGCACCCGGATCTTCCGGCCATTCGTCCGAGGATTGCCGGCATAGGTATCGCCTGGATGGTTGGCATAGAAGTGATAGGCCTGCGGCCTTAGGTAGCCATCCACCTCAATGCCAAGCCTGACCGTGTTGCCCTCCATCGCCTGCGGCA
>CALJTZ010000102.1 GCA_937975655.1 uncultured Synechococcus sp.
ATTTGAGCAGCAACGGCAATGTGGCCGACCTGGTGTTGTTCGGCAGTTTTTTGGTCTGGGCCGTCTTGTGCTTTCGCGCAGCCCGGCAGCGCGACCGCGCCGCAGAAAATGAGCTGATCGAGACGCCCGGCGCGTTGCGCCAACGCACGCTGTTGACCTGGGGCATCGGCATCGCCGCATGGCTGGTGCTGCTGGCCGGTGGCCACAGCCAGGTGGTGCATTTCCCCAGCCTCGATGCCTTTCAGCAGTGGTACGGCACGGTGCTCAATGCCGGCCCCGCCGATGCCTTCATCAACGTGCCGATCACCGACCTTGAGGCGGAGTACTTGGTGCTGCGGCCTAGTGCGGTGCTGGGGATCAGAGTGGAGCCCATCTACGGCGCCTTGGACGATTGAACCTGGAATTGCTCTGGGGTGAGGCCTTCTTCGCCGGGTCGATCGCCCAGTTGCTGGCTCGCCTCAGCGGCCTGCCGGCGGTGGTGCTGCTGCTGGCCACCGGGCTGCTGATCGGCCATGCGGGCTTCGATCTGGTGCAGCCCGAATCCCTCGGGCGGGGTCTGGAGCCCCTGGTGGGGCTGCTGGTGAGCCTGGTGCTGTTCGATGGTGGCCTCAACCTGCGCCTCGCCGGCCGCGACCTGCAACGCACCGTGGTGCAGCTGGTGCTGGTGCGCGGGGTGCTGGGGCTGGTGGGTGGTGCCTGGCTGGCCCATCAGTTGGCGGGCTTGTCTTGGCCCCTGGCCTGGGTGTTCGGTGCCATCGCCCTGGCCACCGGCCCCACGGTGGTGACGCCGATGGTGCAGCAGATGCGCTTGCTGCCGGGGCTGGGCCAGGTGCTGGAGGCTGAGGGGCTGATCCTGGAGCCGGCCGGAGCGGTGCTGGCCCTGTTGCTGCTGCAGCTGGCCCTGGGCGATCTGGCCGGCTGGAACGACGTGGCCCTGCTGCTGGCGATGCGGCTGGGCGGCGGCGTGTTGATCGGTGCCCTCGGGGGCTGGGTGCTGGTGGAGGTGCTCCGGCGCCTGCCGGCGGATGCCGATGCCCTCAAGCTGCAGCTCAGCCTGGGGGTGTTGTTTGTGCTGGTGAGCGGCGCCCAGGCGCTGTTGCCGGAGGCGGGCTTCCCCGCCGCCGTGAGTGCCGGTGTGGTGGTGGGCCTGCGGCTCGATGAGGAGGCCAGCCAGCTCGATGAGCTGATCAGTCAGTTGGCGCAGCTGGCCATCACGGTGCTGTTCCCGCTGCTGGCGGCAGATTTGTCGTGGAGCGAACTCAGCCCCCTGGGCTGGGGCGGAGTGGCCTGCGTGCTGGCCCTGATGCTCTACCGCTGGCTGGTGATCCAGGCCGGTGGCCTTGGCCTGGCTTCCCTGGGCTGGCGCGACAAGCTGATGCTCAGCTGGATCGCCCCCCGCGGCATCGTGACGGCGGCGGTGGCGAGTTTGTTTGCTCTCGAACTGCAGTCCGCCGGGATTGCCGGGGCCGGGGCCCTCAAGGGGCTGGTGTTCCTCACAATCCTGCTCACCGTGGGGATCCAGGGCTTCACGGCGCCGCTCCTGGCCAAGACCCTGGGGCTGGTGCAGGCCGAGGAGTCCCTCGCAGAGCCAGTGCCGCCTGGTGAGGCCTAGAGGCTGCGCTGGATGCGGGCCGCGGCTTCACCGCTGGGTTGCAGCAGCAGCCAGGTGCTGAGCAGGTCGGGGCCCTGGAGGCTGCCCAGCAGAGCGGCCCGCAGGCTTTTCATCAGCACCCCCTTCTTCACGCCGGCGGCGGCCACTGCTTCTCCGAGCAGGGCCTGGGCCGCTTCCGCCGTGAGGGCTCCCTCCGGCAGGCGCTCCAGCAGGGCCTGCAGGGCCGGGCGGGCTCCCTCGCTCTGCAGTTGCTGCAGGGCCGCCTCATTCAGCTCCGGCCGCTCAAAGAAGGGGCGGGCCTGCTCCACACCATCGGCCAGCAGCGTGAGCGAGGGCCCGATCAGTTCACAGAGTTGCTGCTGCCAGGCGGCGGGAGCGGCGGGCCAGCCCTGCGCTGCCCACAGCGGCTGCAGCTCCGCCAGCAGTTGCTCGGGGCCACGCTCGTGCAGCACCTGGCTGTTGAGCCAGTTGAGCTTGTCCCAGTCGAAACGGGCGCCGGCCTTGTTCACCCGGCTGAACTCAAACACCGCTGCGGCTTGCTCCAGGGTGAAGCGCTCGCTCATGCCCTCCGGCGGCGACCAGCCCAGCAGCGTCATGTAGTTGGCCAGGGCCTCGGCGGTGTAGCCCTGGGCGCGGAAATCGCTCACGGAGGTGACGCCATCCCGCTTGGAGAGTTTCTTGCCCTCCTGGTTGAGGATCAACGGGGTGTGGGCAAAGATCGGCGCGGGGGCACCCAGGGCCTCGTAGAGCAACAGCTGCTTGGCGGTGTTGGCGATGTGGTCTTCGCCGCGGATCACGTGGCTGATGGCCATGGCCACGTCGTCCACCACCACCACCAGGTTGTAGAGCGGGTCGCCGATCTGATCGGCGGGGGCCCGGCGGGCGATCACCATGTCGCCGCCCAGGTCGGCGCCCGCCCAGCGCATTTCGCCGCGCACCAGGTCGGTCCAGGTGATGGTGGCGCTGTCGTCGATGCGGAAGCGCACGGTGGCCTCACGCCCCTCGGCGATGAAGGCCTGCTGCTGCTCGGGGCTGAGGTCGCGGTGGCGGTTGTCGTAGCGGGGGGCCTTGTTCTCCGCGGCCTGCCGCTCCCGCATCTCCGTGAGCTCGGCCTCGGTGGCGTAGCAGCGGTAGGCCCTGCCGGAATCCAGGAGTTGCTGGATGGCGGCGCGATGCTCAGTGATGCGCTCGCTCTGGATCACCGGGGTGCCATCCCACTGCAACCCCAGCCACTGCAGCCCTTCGAGGATGTTGTCGGTGAAGGCCTGCTTACTGCGCTCCTTATCGGTGTCCTCGATGCGCAGCAGGAACTGGCCGCCGTGGCGTCTGGCGAACAGCCAGTTGAACACCGCTGTGCGGGCCGTGCCGATATGAAGCGTGCCGGTGGGGCTGGGGGCGAGACGCACACGCACCTGACCAGCCTGAGTCACCGGGCTTACTCCTCGAGGTTTGAAAACGGGACTGACGGGGCTCGAACCCGCAACTTCCGCCGTGACAGGGCGGTGCTCTAACCGATTGAACTACAGTCCCACGAAGCGCTCAGGGCACTTCCAGACTGGGCTTTGGGGCCGCGTCTGTGTCGCGTCGGCGACCTCAAAAGTATCCGCTGTCGCCCTGCCCTCCGTCAACTCGTTGCCTCTGTCGGCTGCAGGTGGCGTGTTGCGTTGGCCCTCTGCAGAAATGGTGCACCATGGAGCACCATTTCTGCAGAGGCTCTCGGGTGAGTACCCAGCAGGCCTGGCGAGCATTGGCCGCTGGCGGGAGTGGCTCCAGTTCTGCGCGTTGCCAGAACGCGATGAGTGGGATCGGGGCCGCGTCAGTCCCCACGGGCCTGAGCGGCGGCCATTAAAAAGCCCGCCGGGATGGGCGGGCTCGGGAAATTGGGCTGGCCAGAGCCCTGAGGGGACTTCTCCTGAAAAGGCTTCAGGGGCGGAAGCCGGCGG
>CALJTZ010000103.1 GCA_937975655.1 uncultured Synechococcus sp.
GCCGGGCATATCGTCCAGAGCGTTTGCGATGACTGAGGAAGCGTTCTGATGCATAGACAGAGAAAAGGGGAGGCCACCGGGTTTGTCCAGCAGCCTCCCCGTGATTGAGTGGTTTAGGCTCCGTTGAAGAAGCCGAATCCGGCCGGGTTCTTCACAACCAGGCCAGCGATGGCCTCGACGAGGCGGGCAGGGCCACCGCCGGCGTCCGGCAGGGGCTTGACCTGGGGCAGCTTGGCGTAGCGCACCTCGACCATGTCCATGGGGATGACATAGCCCTTGGTGGCCTGAGCAGTCAGCGCGGTGCCAGTTTTTCCGCCGATGAAGGTCGTCGGATGCAGTATCAGCCTACCGAAATCCCCTTCAAACAGATCGATGCTGTTCTTGAAGGTGTCGTTGCCCAGCTCCTGGTTGAAGGTGCGGACCGAGGTGGCCGCGATGGTGTTGCTGTTGGCCGTGGTGACGGTGCCAGAAGCAGTGAGGTTGGTGAACGCACGTTTGAGCGTGGTGCCCAAGATGCAGTCGTAGTCCCGGAAGGTTCCGGTGTTGCCATAGATGGCCGTCAGCACGTTCTGAGCGGTCGCCTCGGTGAAGGAGGCGGCAGCCGTGGTGTCGATGGCGCCGGAGGCCGGCAGGAACGGCGAACCCGACGCGCAGGCGCCGATGTTCGAGGCGTTGGTGCTGTTCAACCAGTTGCCCAGCGAGCCGGTCAGGTAGGGATTGGCAGTGCCAACCTCAGTCTGCGCAGCCTGGTTGGTGCACATGAAGGTCGCTTCCATGTCCCGTTTAATCAAAACGAGGGTCTTGGCGATGCCGTTGGCGAGCTCATCCGTCACGCCAGCGACGTTCTGGGTCTCGGCGATGAAGCCGATGCGGAGGTCGCGGCGGAACACCTGACCGTAGTTGTTCAGGCGGGTCCGGTTCTGCACCGGGTTGGCCGCACTGGCGACAGTCACGTCGGCACCGTCGACGACGCCCTGCAGCACAGGGTCGCCGTAGTTGTCGACCTGCCACGAGAACGCGATGTTCCCGATGTCCTTGCCCTTGGGGGCCATGGACACGAACGGCGTCGATTTGGCGTCAACGATGGCGATGTAGTCCGCAAGATCCTCACGGACCGCGGAGGTGGAGGCCAACGGCACAGTGCCGGCCTGATTTTCTTGGAGTAGGGGCATAAACTAGAGCATCCGTTTCAGTACTTGAGCCAGTTCGCTTTGACTTCCAGATTTCGAGAACTTCGACTTTGCCGCCTGCAGTGCAGCCGCTGATGCGTCCTTTTTCACGGGCGCAGCAATGGGCTTCCCGGGCTGGCTGGGGGCCTTCACGATAGGCTTCACCGCGGGTTTCCCCTTTGATGCCTCCAATCGCAGCTTCCGGCCAGCGATGAAATCGCCGATCAGCACCTGGTACTCCGGAAGGCTCGAGAGCTGCGGCAGTTGCCGCAACACCGTCTGCGCCTCCGTGTATTCGTTGCTCGCACGGTCCTTCCACCAGGGATAGAGCTGCTCAGCCACCGGCTTGATCTGCTGGTAGTTCTGCAAGAATCTCGCACGGTTGGGGATGTGCAGGTCCAGCGCGTCTTCAACACGCCGGCGGATCTGCTTCACCTCTTCCGCGCTGTACTCCTTGCCGTCCACCTCGCATCCGTCGATGTTGTCCTCGCACCACCGCTTGATGTTCCGGGCCTTGCTCCACTCATCGTTGAGCTTCGCAGCATCCCAGACGTCAGCGAACGGGTCGTTGGACGCCACCGCCGGCACAGGCCGCTCAGCTTGTGTCTGCTCCAGCTTGGTCTTGGCGTCGTTGAGCTCACGCTCGAGCGCCTCGGCCTTCTCAAGCGCCTCTTTCTTCTGGCGCGTGAGCTTGTCGATACGCTTGCGGAAGCCCAACGATTCGTCGTTGTCTTCGTTTTCCGAAAGAACTTCATCAGGAGGCTCGTCCTGACTCTCCGTTTCTTCAGCGGTCGGTTCCGCTGCCTGCTCCTCGTCCGCACTCGCGTCCGGCGGCTCAGGCTCCAACTGTTCAACGGGCTGACCAGCCTTCTCTTCCTCCCCGCCGAATCGTGTCTTCAGCAGCTTCGCCAACGCCGATTCGTCGAACTCCATCGGGTTGATTGGGGGTTGTGCCGTGTTTTTGTTAGCAGGTTTCGCTTCCTGCGTCTTATTCGGGATGTCCATGCTGTTTTGACCCTGCAAGCCGGGTATCGTTCGCCATGGTGGTTAAAGGCCCACCAAGAAGCCGTTGGATTAGTGAGATACTAAGGTTGACCAGAAGTCAATTCTTTCCCACTTCTGAGCGAGCTGATCAGCAAGCTCAAATCTTGGATGGCAGCAGCCCGGCCGCAGTTGTAGGCGCGGTCTTCGGCCGAAAGGTTGGGCAGGATAGCCGACCTGGTCTCGTCCTCGGCCGAATCTGCGACGATCTGCAGGAATGCGGCCATTACCGGGTGCTCGTTGGAGACCGAGAGAGCCTCGGCCAGCTGTTCGTAGTTCAGTTTCATTGGACTCCAAGGCGGCCAGTGACCGCATTCTGCTGTTGCTGCACGGAAAACTGCAGATTCTCGATGTACTTTTGCAGGTTAGCCTGGAACAGCTGATCCTGCTGAAGCTGGGCTTGGTATTTCGGGTTGGACTGCAGCACCTGCTGGGCGAACTGCAGGCGCATCGCTGCCGTAGGGTCATTCTCGCGCAGTTGTGGAGGATTCCCGAGGCTGATGAGCGCAATCTCGTCGTTGGTCTCGCCGAACATCTTCTGGGCGGCCGGACCCTGCTGCATCACCAACTCGCTCGCAAGGTTGGGATCAATGCTGCGCAGGGCCACCGAGATCAACTTGGCCCGATCAATGACGCCCGCGGTGTCGAGCGGCAGCACCAAGGTCGAGATAGCCTTCAGCTTCTCGGTCACCAGGTCGGTGCTGAGCTCCCGGATGTCGAACTTCAGCATCACATCGAAGTCCTGGACGTTCTCCGGCAGTTGAGTCGTCGAGGCCGTGATGCGCATGATCTCCGCGGGGCCGACGTACTGCAGCGTCAAGGCCAGCACCTGCCGGAAGGCCTCCGTCCACCCGTGCAGCCAGTTGTTGATCAGTCGCTGCTGGCGCATCTGGGTGACCGCCGGAGGCACCTTCTCAGTCGGGCGCCCGAAGTACCGATCAGTCTGAGCCATCACCGAGTCAATCAGCTGGAACGCCACACCCGGCTCCCGGGCGGGCGGCGCCAGGAACCCGATCTCGCCCCGGCGCAGCACCGGCACCTGCACGGCCGGCCCGATCTTCAGGTTCCCGCCTCGAGTCTTCGGCACCTCGATGGGCGGCAACGTCGCCAAGCTGGTGTAGTCGAAGATCGAATCGCGCTGCGCCTTCACCTCATGCTGCCAGGTCGAGCAGATGTCCGGCACACCACGGCTCTCGGTGATCTGACGGTGGATCATCTCCGAACGCCAGACCACAAACGGGTACTGCCCATGCGAGTACTCCAGCGCCTCGAAGTAGCCCCACTTGTCGCCCACCTGGGGGGAGAAAACCGTGTAGAACACGCCCGGAATGCCGTCCTCATCCACCGCCTTCTGGTAGGCATAGCAGACCTCGATGAGGTTCTCGCGGTCCAGAATCGAGTTCTCGGCCAGGCCGACACTGTACGAAAAGTCAGCGTAGTCGCTGAAACGCTTCATCGTGTTGATCGCTTCCTGCGCCCACTTGCTGTCCCAGCCCTCAGTCTCCACCTTGTTCAGCACCTGAGCCTCGGTCATGTAGAACCGACGGAAAATCACCCGGGCCGACTGGATATCCGTGGTCTCCGGCGGGAACACCAGCTCGTCCCACGGCGCCAAGGCCGCGATCATGGGCTTGTTGGTCGTCATCGTCGGCACCGGAAAGTCACACTCGCCCTCGTCCCGGAGCTCCCGGACAGCCTTCAACGCCCGACGCTTCTTCAGGTTCGGAAACGCAGCCATCAGCAGCTCAGCGGACTGATCGTCGGCCTCCGGATTCGCAATCAGGTTGGGCAGATCGGCCAGCACCGAACCCTCAGGCGACTGCGCCGCCAAGGCCATCACCTGGTCCATCTTCAGGTACTGCTCCTTCTGACCCAACTCCTGCTGCCAGGTGACGTGCACGCCCGCCCACCCGTAGGTCCACAGGTACTGCGACAGCAGCTCCACCTCACGGGTCAGGTCGTTGTACATCTTCGCGTTCATGGCCCAGTCCATCAGGTTGTGGGCCGTCACCGCCTGGTCCAACTGCGACACATTGGTCGGAGAGACACGCATCATCGAGCGCCAGAACGACGTCGAGCACAGGTCCACGAGGCCGTTGATCACCTCGTCGGCCAGCGGAATCCGGGTGTCGGACGCCCCATCCCAGGGGAACGCCGGCTTGTTCCGGTTCGCGTCGTTCCATTTCTTCCCGTCATCAGTCTGACCCTGCCACTTGCAGTACCGCACCTGCTCGACACGGTCGACCCTCGCATCCACCCCGTAATCCGTAGCACTGCGCCGGAGCTCCTCGGTCAAGGCCGACACATTCGGCTCCTTGCCAACCCGGGCCATCACATCCGTCGCCTGCTTGTAGGAATCTCCTTGCATAGTGTCTTTGGTTAGTATCCACCGCCGCCGCGACTATCAAAGCCCCCGCGGCCCACAAACGCAAGACCCGAGACCAACAACATCCCCAAGCAATCAATCGGATCCTTGGTAGCCCCCTTCTGCCCATCGCGTCCGGTATGCTCCGACAACGCATAGATCAGGTTGCTGCAGTCGTTCACAACGTACAATT
>CALJTZ010000104.1 GCA_937975655.1 uncultured Synechococcus sp.
TGTCCAACTGACTGGTCCAGGCGTTTTCCAACACCGGCAGAGGCAGCTCGTAACCCAGTTCGGCCTTGGCCAGCTGTTGCGCGAGCGCTACGAAGTTGTCCTCGTGCTGCAGGGCCGAGAGCCGCTTCAGCACCGGCACGATGCGATCGAAGCCGCCCAGGATGGAGTCCTCATAGGCCCGCAGGGTGGCGTTGGATTCGCCGTTGCTGAGGGGATGGAGGCGGCTGCTGGGGGTGCGAATCACCTGGGTGGCCACAGGTCGCACCCGGCGGCCGGGTTTGCCCGTGCCAGTGGTGGTTCCCAGGTCTGCAGGGCTGCGGAGGGAGGCCGCTGCCTGCACGGGGTTGCGTTGCTGGCGCTGGCGACCAGCCCGGCTGCCGTTGCCCTGGCGGGAGGCCATGGCCAGTTCGCGCTGACGCAGCACCTTGCTGAGGGCGGTCACCGGCTCGAGAGGGGCGGGCACAGCCACGGAGGCCTGCTCGGCACTGAGGCCGGGGCGACGGCGAGGTGCCGTTGGGGCCGTGGGCTTCTGGGTGGTGTTGGCTGAACGCCGGGGCATTGGTTACGTCCCTCAGCCGCGGGCGCCGCCGGACACCGTGATCAGGGAGCCCTGATCGGTGCTGCCGCTGGACCCGGTGACACGGCTCACCGGCACGGCCACTTCCACGTTGCGCTTGGGCTGGCTGCCGGGCATGGCGCTCATGGTGCCTACCCGGGTGGGGTTGCGGCGACGGGCGGAACGGCCTTCGGTGCCGGTGACGCGATCGCCACGATCCCAGTCGTCGCCAGTGATCTTGTTGCCAGAGCCCTCACCGGTGACCCGGGAGGTGGGGCGCTCTTCGGCATCCAGGCTCATGGGAGCAGCTGCAGCCAGCCGCTGGGCAGCGGGACGATCGAAGCGGAAATGCTCGGTGCCGGTGACCTTGTCACCGGCCATGTCGAAAGGGCCGGTGATACGCCCCCCTTGCTCGTAGGTGCTTCCGGTCACGGTGCCGGTGGTTTCCCGCTCAACCTGGGCGGCCTGAGCCGGGGACTGGACACTGAAGCCCTGCCAGGCGGCGGCATTCAGGGGCTGGGGAAAGTCCGCATCGCCGGCCACGGCCGTGCCGCAGGCGGCGGCCTGTTGCTCAGCGCCGATGTAGGGGGTGCCGCTCACGTTTTCGCAGGCTCCGCGCTCATCGCCGGTCATCACGCCGCCCACGCCGGGCTTGGTGCCGGTCATGCGGCGGTTGGCCATGGCCATGGGCAGGCGCTGGCGCACGGCCTCCACCTGCTTGCTGGAGCACCACTGGCCTGTCTGCTCGAGGCCGGCGTAGGGGGTGCCGGTGACGACCTTGCAGGTGCCTGGTTCATCCCCGGTGACCTTCTCGGAGCGGCCGGTGCGGGTACCACTCACCACCAGATTCTTGTTGGTGATGCTGAAGCCCACCTTGGCGGCTTCGGGGTCGGGGCGGGTGCCGCAGAAGGCATCGAACTGCTGGCTGCCCACGTATTCGTCGCCGGTTACCAGGCGGCAGCTGCCGGGCTCATCGCCGGTGACGTTCTGGCTGCGGCCCACATGGGTGCCGGTGATGCCAGTGCCCCGCAGGGTGTTGAGGCTGCTCACCTTGGTGGGAGCACGGCCGGCGGCCGGGGCTTCAGAACCCAGGTATTGGTCGCCGGTGAGTTGCAGGCCGGAGCCGCTCTCATCGCCGGTCACCCGCTCGGAACGACCCACCATCACGCCGGAGACGGCCTGACCGCCCACGGTCTGGCTGCGACCCACCTTGCGGACGGAGGGGCTGGTGGTGCCGCAGTAGGCGGCGGATTGGTTGGCGGAGATGTATTCAGTGCCGGTCACGGTTTTGCAGGTGCCGGGCTCATCGCCGGTGACCTTCTCACTGCGGCCCACCTCGTTGCCGGTGACGCGGTTGCCGTGGCTGGTGGCGGTGACGCGCACCTTGGCGGGTTGCACAGGAGCGGGCTGAGTGCCGCAGAAGGTTTGGAACACCTCAGCACCCAGGTACTCGGTGCCGGTCACGGTGCGGCAGGTGGCCACGTCGTTGCCGGTGGTTTTCACAGAGCGATTGGCTTGGGTGCCGGTGACAACCTGGCCACTCAGGGTTTCGCTCACGCCCACCTTGAGGCTCGCCTCAGCGGCCTGCTTGGCGCCCTTGCGGTTAGGTCCGCTGGGGCGGGTGGTGCCGCTGCCACTGCCCGTGCGGATGATGCCGGCAGAACCACTTTTGTTCTTCAGCTCGCGCAGCTTCTGAGCCAGTTCACGGGTGCTCAGATCGGGATTGCCCTGGCGCACCACGGCAGCACCACCGGTTTTGGCCGATGTGCTGGCGGATTTGCCGCGTTTGGCCAGGGCATCACGGCGGGCCAGCACCAGGGCGCGGCTTGGGTTGTGTTGGGCAGTTCCCTTTTTGGTGGCCGCCCGAGCGGCGGCGCGATCGCCGTTGCCGCTTGCTGAAGGCCGGCTGGTGTCGAGGGAGAGGGTTGCGGTGCGGGGGCTGGCTGTTTCGGCAGGCTTCTCCTGGCACTTGCACTTGTGCTCGCCGGCCGGGGTGCTGTTCGCCTGCGACACCTTGGTGGCCTTGGCCGCCTCGGCCCGGTTGCGGTCCTTGGAGTTGTCGGCCCGCTTGCCGCTGCGGCTCAGGGCTTCGCGGCGAGCCAGCACCAGGTCCCGGCTGGGGTTCGCCACGGGCTTGGCGGCACTGCGGCGTTCACCGCTGCTGGGGGTCCCTCCCAGGGACAGGCCAGCGGAGCGGCGGGAGCGGTCGCTGGCGGCAGGGGCACTGGCCGCCGCCACTGCGGCTGCGCTGGGGGCCTGGGCCACAGGCGTGTTGGTGCGGGTTGGGCGGGCATCCGCGGCGCTGCGCACACGGCTGGAGCCGGAGGTATAGCGGCTCACGGCTTTCTTGCCGCCGTTGGTCAGCGCTTTACGGCGCTCCAGAGCTGCTTCGCGACTCGAATTGCTGGCCATGTCCGCCCGTTGAATGGAATGACTGATCGGTATGCAGCAGCTGAGGCGTCAACAGACCCACCGATCCTTCGGTGTGGCCGGCGCCGATCCAAGCTGCCGATGAAGAAGAAGGTGGTCCCGGTGTATCACCGGGACCAGAGAATCGAGGTCCGCTGAATCAGCGGCCTTCGAACACCACGAAGCAGGAACCCTGGCTCTGGGTGTAGGCGTCGTAGCCCACCAGACGCACGTGATGGTCGGGGTAGGCGCGGTGGCAAGCCTCGAGCTCGTTCACGATCACGCTGAGATCCTTCTCACCGAAGAAAGGCAGCTTCCAGTAGGACCAGTAGGTGGCCATGGAATTGCTGGGGTGGACGTGCTCAACGAGCGGGCTCCAACCCTGGGCAATGATGTAAGCGATCTGGTCGTAGATCTCGTCCTGGGTGAAGGGCGGCAGGAAGCCGAACGTCTCCAGGGTGGCGACTGTTTGGTAGTCACCCACGGTGCTCTTGAAGGGCATGGGGATCCTTGAGATGGATGGAATGAATGAACCGCTCAGGGGTTCGTTGTCCGTTCATGGATGGGGGGGGGAGAGCGCGCCGTGATGACGACTCTCCCAATCCCTCACCGCTGAATGATCAGTTGACGTCGAGCTTGTCGACGGTGTCGAACTCGAACTTGATTTCCTTCCAGGTCTCGAGGGCGATGGCCAGCTCGGGGCTGTGCTTCGCGGCTTCCAGGAGGATGTCGCGACCTTCGCGCTCGATTTCGCGACCGGCATTGCGGGCCTTGACGCAGGCTTCGAGAGCCACGCGGTTGGCAGCAGCACCAGCAGCGGAACCCCAGGGGTGACCGTGGGTACCACCACCGAACTGCAGCACGGAATCGTCGCCAAAGATGGCCACGAGTGCAGGCATGTGCCACACGTGGATACCGCCGGAGGCCACGGCGAACACGCCGCCCATGGAACCCCAATCTTGGTCGAAGAAGTTACCGCGGCTGCGATCTTCGGGAACGAAGGATTCGCGCAGTTGGTCGATGTAGCCCAGGGTGGACTGACGATCGCCTTCCAGCTTGCCCACCACGGTGCCGGTGTGGAGCTGGTCACCACCGGAGAGACGCAGGCACTTGGCCAGCACACGGAAGTGGATGCCGTGCTTGGGGTGACGGTCGATCACCGCGTGCATGGCACGGTGAATGTGCAGCAGCATGCCGTTCTTACGGCACCACTTGGCCAGACCGGTGTTAGCGGTGAAGCCGCCGGTGATGTAGTCGTGCATGATGATGGGCTGGCCCAGTTCTTTGGCGAACTCGGCGCGCTCATACATCTCCTCGGGGGTCGCTGCCGTGCAGTTGAGGTAGTGACCCTTCTTCTCGCCAGTTTCCTGTTCGGCCAGCTTCACAGCTTCGGCAACGAACTCGAAACGGTTCTGCCAGCGCTGGAAGGGCTGCGAGTTGATGTTCTCGTCGTCCTTGGTGAAGTCGAGACCGCCACGCAGGCACTCGTACACCACACGGCCGTAGTTCTTACCGCTCAGGCCGAGCTTCGGCTTGATGGTGCAACCCAGCAGGGGACGGCCGTACTTGTTCATCCGGTCGCGCTCGACCTGGATGCCGTTCGGGGGACCCATGCAGGTCTTGATGAAGGCCAGCGGGAAGCGGATGTCTTCCAGGCGCAGGTGGCGCAGGGCCTTGAAGCCGAACACGTTGCCGACCAGGGAGGTCAGAACGTTGGTGATGGAGCCTTCCTCGAACAGGTCGAGGGGATAGGCGATGAACGCATAGAAGGCTTCCTTGTCGCCAGGAACGTCTTCGATGCGGTAGCAACGGCCCTTGTAGAAGTCGAGGTCGGTGAGGAGCTCGGACCACACAGTGGACCAGGTGCCGGTGGAGGATTCAGCAGCCACAGCAGCGGCTACTTCCTCGCGGGGCACACCTTCCTGGCCGGTGCACTTAAAGCACGCGAGCAGGTCGGAATCGAGGGGAACGTAATCAGGAGTCCAATACGTGTCGCGGTACTCCTTGACCCCAGCGTCGTACTTCTTTGCCATGGAGAATCTCCGGGTGGGTTCGGGAAAAAGAATCAGAGGGTTGAGCGGCCGTCAGCGGCGCGGCTCAGTGCTCAGTCCTTGGAACCCACGAAGCCGGCGCTGCTGTTCAGAGCAGGCTCCACTTCACGGTGGGGGCGGGCAATGATGTGAGCGGCCACCAGGCCATCACCCACGCGCTCGCAGGCATCAGCACCAGCGCGAACGGCAGCGTTCACAGCGCCGGTTTCGCCGCGGACCAGAACGGTCACGTAACCGCCGCCCACGAATTCGCGACCGATCAGGCGCACTTCGGCGGCCTTGGTCATCGCGTCAGCGGCTTCGATCGCGGGCACGAGACCCCGGGTCTCGATCATGCCGAGGGCGATGCCCATGGTTTCGTTAGCCATTACCTGCTCCTGGAGGAGGGGTGGAATGTTCGCCTGCAACCATGGTCGGCAGGTGATCCTCCCGTCAAGCCATTGGGGCCTGTCTGCCCATCACCGTCTGTGCACCCATTGATAAGCGGCGCTCATTGGTGCATCACAAAACTTTGGAGATGCTTGTCGTCGGCCCCAAAATCGCCCCCGGATCTGTCAACGGGGACACCGACATCACAGGGGTTCAGCCTCTGAGACGTACGCCACGCCACCGTAGTAATCGAGCAGCGGCTGGATGCCCTCCCGCAGTTTCCCAAGGATGGAGGCCTCGCAGAAAATGATCACGTGGGCGTTTGCCCCGAGGCCGCTGAAGTCCATCGCCTCCGATACCGAGCCATGGGGGCCCTTGCCGGTGACGTGCTTCATCACCGAGTAGCCCGGGGCGCCGGCGGCATCAATGGCCTTGATCACGGAATCCAGCTCCCGCTCACTGAGGATCAGATCAACGCGTTTCATCAGCTCAGCCTGCAGCGGGAAGGAGTTTGTTCACCAGGGCCATGTAGAGAGGTATTCCCACAATGATGTTGAACGGGAACGTGACGCCCAGCGCGGAGGAGATGTACAGGCTGGGATTGGCCTCGGGCACGGTCATCCGCATGGCCGCAGGCACGGCGATATAGGAGGCGCTGGCGCACAGCACCACAAACAGCAGGCCGTTGCCGGGGCTGAGCTGCAGCCCCCGGGCGATGAGGGCCCCTACAACGGCGTTAAACAGCGGCATCAACACCGAGAACGCAATCAGAAAGGTGCCGGCCCGTCGCAGGTCGCTGAGTCGCTGGGCAGCCACGATGCCCATGTCCAACAGGAAAAAACTCAGGGCTCCATAGAAGAGCTTGTCGGTGAAGGGCACCATCTTTTCGGCGCTTGCCGGGCTGTAGGCCGATACCAGCACCCCGATCAGCAGGCTGCCCACCAGCAGAAAGACCGAACTGTTGAGGAAGGCTTCATTCAGCACTGATCCCCAGCGCATCCCCTTGGCATCGGGCCGCTGCTGCTGCTGCGGGGCCGCCAGCTTCACCAGCAGCAGGCCCACGATGATCGCCGGCGACTCCATCAGGGCCAGTGCCGCCACCATGAAGCCGTCGTAGGTGATCTTCTGGGTTTCCAGGAAGCTCTCAGCGGTGATGAAGGTCACCGCACTGATCGAGCCGTAAGTGGCGGCGATGGCGGCCGCATTGAAGCTGTCGAACTTCAGCTTCAAGGCCAGGAAGCTGTAGAGCGGCACCACCAGGGACATCGCCACGGCTGCTGCAATCGTGGGAAGCACTTGCCCCCCCAGGCCGCTGTGGGCCAGCTCCAGGCCCCCCTTGAAGCCGATCGCCAGCAATAGATACAGCGAAAACAGCTTCGGCAGGGGTGCCGGAATCTCCAGATCGGAGCCCACCAGCACGGCGATCACGCCCAGAAAAAAGAACAGAACCGGCGGTGTGAGCAGGTTCTGCAGAACCAGGCTGGTCTCCATGGTTCGGCCGGGTCCTCAGATTCCTTCACCCTACGCGTGCTGGTCTGTGATGTCTGTTGCCGCGCACATGCGGCAGCTAAGGCCTTGCTGTGCCGGGGGTGCCTGCCTACGGTTGCCCCGAGGCAGGCACCCCTGGAGTTTTTCGGGGGGTGGAATGTTCAACCCAGCCTGCCTCCCCCCTCCAGCCCCGCCATTGGCGACAATGGCGGGGCAATTGAATTGAGACGTGCAAGGGCAGCTGCAGCCTCCTGTTCTGGTGATCGCCAGCGGCAACGCCTACAAGGTGGCGGAGATTGGCGCCATGCTCGATGCCGTGGACCTGCAGGTGCGCCAGCAGCCCGAGGATCTTGAGATTGAGGAAACCGGCAGCACCTACCTCGCCAATGCCCGCCTGAAGGCGGAAACCGTGGCGCGGCTCACCGGCCAGTGGGCCCTGGCGGACGACTCCGGCCTGGAAGTGGATGCGCTGGCGGGAGCGCCGGGGTTGTATTCCGCCCGCTACGCCCCCACCGATCACGAGCGAATCCACCGGCTCCTGCAGGCGCTGGGGTCCACCCCTTACAGGAGCGCCAGTTTCAACAGCGCCATGGCCCTCGCTGATCCCAGTGGCACCACCGTTTTGGAGGCGGAGGGCATCTGCCGTGGGGAGATCCTCACCGCCCCCGATGGCCATGGCGGTGGCTACGACCCGATTTTCTGGGTGCGGGAGGCAGGCATGACCTACGCCCGCATGTCCCAGCACCTCAAGGACAAACTCGGCAGCCGTGGCAAGGCCGCCCGCGTCTTGGCCCCGGGCCTGCGCCAGCTGCTGGGGGTGTAGGCCCGGCCTTGGGCTTGCAGGTCAGGCTTTGGCGCGCCGGTTCACCATGTCCACGGCGCGCATGGCGGCGGCGGCAGCCTCTTCCACATCGCCCTCCCGCCCCGCCAGGGTGAGACGACCAAAGGCGCCCACGGCCTTCACGTCCACGATGGTGATGTTGGAGGCCTTTTCCGCTTCATTGGCGGCAATCAGCACGTAGCCGGCGGGCTCCGTTTCGAGGATGAACATGCTCATCCCCGACTGGATCATCGAGCCGCGGCGGTTTTGGCGGTTGATCAGCACGGCGTGGTCGGGGGTGATGGCGCGGATGATCTCCGTCCAGCTCACCTCGCAGCGACTCCGCTGCTCCACCGTGCTGCCGATGGCTTCGAGCACCACATCACCCGAGTGGAGCACATTGCTCTGGTCGCGGTGGTAGAGGGCCAGGGAGCCAAAGGCCCGCTCCACGATCATCTGGCCCAGCCGCACCGTGCTGGCCTTGAGGGCAATGTCGGTGACGCGGTGCACCGCCATGCCGGGGGACACCTCGAGCCAGAGGCAGGCATCGCCCGGAATGGGCAGAAACCCCTGGCTCACTGTGCCCATGTAGGCCGCCAGCTGGGGCTGCAGTGAATCGAGAAACACGTACGTGCGCAACTCGATGGACTGCACCTGGCTGGACTGGCGGGCCAGGCGTGAGCCCTCGCTGTCCGTGGTGATGACGCAGCTGGCCGCCGAGAGCTGCAGCGCTTCGAGGCTGGAGCCGCTGCCGCTGAAACCCAGGTCGGTTCCGGTGATCTGCACGGAACGCGAGCGTTGCCTGGGGGGTCGATCGGCCAAGGAAAGGGTGCGCTCCCTGCGGACGTTGCGGTCGTTGTCCTCAGCAGTCCAGCTGAAGGAGCCCGGCGATCTTACCGCTCCGCTCCGGTCGGTCCGACTGATCCCGCCTCTGCGCTTGCGGGGCCGGGGATGGACCGGTACCTTCCGGCCATTCCTCGCTAACCTTGCCCGTGGCCGCCAAGCGCTCTGCCTCCAACGCTTCTGCCAATGCCAGCAAGCCCTTGGAGCAGGAGGGCGGCCAGGATTTCAGCGGCGTCAAGCCGGAGCAGGCCCTGGCCTTGGTGGGCATGGGGCTCATGCAGAAGATGGCGGCCAACGGCGAGCTCCCCTGGGTGTGGAGCGATTCCGAGGACGGCGGCCAGTGCGATACGGCCGCCCTGCGCCATCGGCTGGAGCTCACCCAATTGGCCCTGCAGACGGGCGCTCCCCTCAGCACCGCTGAGGTGACTTACCTGATGGGAGCTCGCCCCGGCGCCGCCCTGGTGGAGCGGGGTGGTCTCAAGGCCCGGCGGGTGAGCCGCAATGTGTGGAAGCTCAGCCAGGCCAGCGGCGGCAGCGGCGAGGTGGCGAGCTTCGCCAGCTTTAACGATGGTCGCCGCCGCTTTGCCTGAGTTCAGGGCATCTCGCCGCCGGTACTGATTTCCCTGTCCCAGGCGGCTACCAGCTGATCGCGCAACCAGCTCGCCTGCACCAGGGCGGAATCCAGGCCGCCCCACCAGTTGATCAGGGCCACCGGTACCGGCATGGCATTGCACTCCAGCTCGAAGGATTGAATCGCGTCCTGGGGATCGGCCAGCACCGTGAGGCTGAACTCCAGGAGGCCCTGCTGCCACGGATGCAGGGTCACAGTGGTGACGGCGCCCAGTTCGATCGACCACCAGGGGCCGTAGGGGGCCGGTCGCGGCACCCCCGGGGTGGGGTCCACCTTGGCCCAGCCACGTTGGACCAGTTGGTTCAGCAACTCGTTGAGGGTGGAGCGCATCGGTCCTCCCTCCGCGTCTGTGGTTCTGTCATGGCACTGGTGGGTCCTGGGCAGCAACCGCAGATCCGCTGCACCTTCGAGCCGCTCCCATAAGACAGCCTTGCCGGGGGCATAGGTAACACCTGTTGCTGGCGGCACCCAACGGGCTTCTGGGGTTTCTACCGTTCGCGCCACGTCGGAGGTCCGGCGCCCCCAGATCCCCTCCGGTGGCGTTGGTTCCAACGGTTTCTCCGTTGCCCCTTTTGCTCTGATTGCCGATGACCGTTTCTCTGATTGAGACGGCCTGGTTGGTGCCCCTTTATCCCCTCGTGGGAGCCCTGGCGAGCCTGCTGTGGTCGCCAGGATTGATTGCCCGCACCGGCCCCCGGCCCTCCGGCTACATCAACCTGCTGATGGTGGCCATCGCCTTTGGCCACAGTTTGTTGGCCCTGCTGGGGCTGCATGGCAATTCCGCTGCCGGTGCCGCCGCCCTCTACGCCCCCCCCAGCTTCAGCTGGACCTGGCTGAACACCGCAGGCCTGCGCATCGGCTTCGACGGTCTGGTGACCGAGCCGGCCTTGATCGCCATGACGGTGATCACCGGCCTGCACGTGCTCGTGCAGATCTATTCGATTGCCTATCTGGAGATGGACTGGGGTTGGCCCCGCTTCTTCGGTGGGCTGAGCTTCTTTGAGGCGGGCCTCTGCGGCCTGATGCTCACCGATTCGGTGTTCTTCAGCTACGTGCTGCTGGAGCTGCTCACCGTGGGCACCTATCTGATTGTGGGCACCTGGTACAACCAGCCCCTGGTGGTGAAGGGGGCTCGCGATGCCTTCCTCACCAAGCGCATCGGCGACCTGATCCTGCTGGCCGGTGTGATCGCTCTGCTGCCGGTCACCGGTACCTGGAACTTCCATGGTCTGCAGGCCTGGGCCGCGGATCTCACCAATAACGGCCAGTCGCTGCCCCCGGGCTTCCAGTGGATTCTCCTGGCCCTGATTGCCGGTCCGATGGGCAAATGCGCCCAGATTCCGCTGCACCTGTGGCTGGATGAGGCCATGGAGAGCCCGCTACCCTCCACGGTGCTGCGTAATTCCGTGGTGGTGTTGGGTGGCGCCTGGGTGCTGCTCCGGCTCGAGCCGCTGATCGAACTGAGCCCCCTAGTACAGGGGGTGCTGGTGGTGGTGGGCGGCACCACGGCCCTGGTGGCGGCCTTGATTGCCCTGGGCCAGATCGATGTGAAGCGTGCCCTCAGCTTTCTGGTGAGCAGCTGGCTGGGCCTGTTGTTTGTGGCGGTGGGTCTGGGCGGCATCACCGTGGCCGACCACCTACTGCTCGTGTATCCCCTGCCGATGGCGCTGCTGTTGATGGCGGTGGGCACGGTGGTGATCAGCAATGTCACCCAGGACCTCACCCAGCTGGGCGGCCTGTGGAGCCGCCGGCCGCTGATGGGGCTGGCCTTCCTGGCCGGTGCTGCTGGGCTGATGGGGTTGCCCCCCTTTGGCGGCTTTGCGGCCCTGCAGGAGCTGCTGGCCCTGGTGGCTGACAGCCCCTTGCCCCTGGTGTTGGGCGGTCTGGTGTTGATCACCAATGCCCTGATCAGCGCCTCGCTGATGCGGGTGTTCGGCCTGATCTGGGGTGGTGTGCCCACCCCCTTCACCGCCCGCTCAGCCGAGGTGCTCTGGTTGATGGTGCTGCCCACCGTGGTGTTGATGGGGCTGGTGCTGCACATCCCCCAGCTTCTTGTACACATCGGCGTTTACCAGCTCACTCCCCTGCCGGGCTGGGGCCCCTGGGGGGTGCCGCTGGTGATCTCCACCCTGGTGGGGGCAGGCAGTTCGGCCTTCTTCTACCTGCGGCCCCACCCCCTGGCGGAGCTGCCCGCTGGCCTGCAGCCGGTGGGCGGGCACCCGATGTGCGGCAAGGAGACGGCAGGCTTCGCGTTTGCCGATGCGGGGTTGTTCCGTGATCGGCCGTTTGT
>CALJTZ010000105.1 GCA_937975655.1 uncultured Synechococcus sp.
GCCTGCAGCTGGAGCGCAGTGGCGGCGCTGCGGTCCAACAGTCAGCCCTTGACCAGCTCGTGGAGCAGCGCATCGAGGCGGCGCTGGCTGAGAACTTCACCAGCAGAGGCACCAAGAGGAACTCGCCCTTGTTTGCGCGCGAAGAAGCCCTCACAACAGCCCAGGCGCGCCTGGACCTGGCGCTGTCTCGCCTCAGCGACTACGAAGACGCCAGTGAACAGCTGAGCGATCTCTGTGAGGAGTTGGAGCGTCTCCAATCCCAGGAGCTACCGACCCTCTTGGAGCGCCAAAAAGGTCTGTTGGAGGGGGCGGAAGCGGCCGGTCGCCTCGATGCCGCGATCGAACTGGCTGACAAGGCCATTGAGCCGATCCGGCTTCGCCATGAGGCCGCACGTGAAGCAGTCCAGCAGCTGGATGAGCTCCAAGCGCAGATCGACCAGAAGCAGGCCTCGCTGACAACGCTGGAAGCCAGCGCCGCAGGGGCCAAAGCGCGGGAAGCGGCGTTGGAGGCGGCTCAACAGGAACGGAGGCAGAGCCTCGAGACCCTGAACCAGCAACGCGCAAGCCTGGAGCAGCGCCAACAGCTGTTGCAGCTCTTGGTGGAACGCACAAGCACGGCCGAATCACTGACGCGGCTCAACAGCGAGCTGGACAAGCTGCAGCAGGACACCGCTCTGCGGCAGTCCCTGGATCAGCAGCTGGCTGGCTTGCCCAACATCTCCAAGCAAGCGCTGCAGGAGCTGCGCAGGCTGGAACAACAGCTGCGCGACGCCCAGACCCGACAGGAGGCCATGGCCGCCGGGGTGAAGCTCCTCAAGGCCGACCAGCCCGTTCGTCTCGATGGCCAACCCTTGCAGGTGGGCGAAGCGCAACGGCTCAGCTCGGTGTTCCAGCTGCAGGTGGGTGATGGCGTGGTTCTGGAGATCGCCCCTGGTGGTGGCCAGGCGCTTGAGGATCTGGAGCACACCGTGCAGAACGCCAAGGAGCTGCTGGCAACGCGGCTCAGCGCCCTCCAGGTCGCCAGCGTGGCGGCAGCTGAGGCACTTCTGGAGCAGCGCACCGGGCTGGAACAGCAGCTGGCAGCGTTGGGTTCCGCATCAGCCGATCTCGGCGAGCTGACGCGGCAAAACGACGCCCTGCGGCAGCGCCTGGCTGACCTCGATGCCGAGCTGCAGGAGTTGGAGGCAGTGCGCCTGGCGATGGAGCAGGAGCAGCCCCTACCCCAGGCCCTCAGTGCGCTGCAGGCCCTGCAGCAGCAGATCAACGCCACCAGCAAGCACACCAGCGCAGCCGTTGGCGCGGCAGAGACCGAGCTGGAGGCCGCCCGTTCAGCCCTTCAGGAATTTCAGAAACAGCGGATCAACGAAGCGAGCGAGATCAAGGTGGTAGACGCTGAACTCAGCGACCGCCGGCAGAGGCTGGAGCAGCTGATCAGCCAGCAGGGCAGCCGCGAGGCCGTGGCAGTCAAGCTGGCTTCTGAGGGGCAGGCACGCCAGCAGGCGGAGGCTGCCTTGAGCCAATTGCAGGCCGATCGCGCCGCTCTTGGCAGTCAGGAGGCTGAAGCGGAGCAACAGCGACTGCAGGACTCGATCGATGCCCTGCAGCACAGGCAGGAGCAACTGCTGGATCAGCGCGGTGCAGCCAAACAACGCTGCGACACGATCAGCAGCGAAGACCCCTTCGCGGCAGTGGAGCAAGCGCGCCTGCAGTTGGAGATCGCCGAGGCCGAGCACCGTCAGCTCGTGCGTCTCACCGAGGCGCAAAAGATGCTGCGGGATGAGTTCATGAAGGCCCAGGCAGATCTGTCCAGTCGCTACAGCGAACCCCTGGCCCGCGCCATCGGCGACTACCTCAAACCGCTGGTGCCCGATGGCCAAGCCGCTCGCCTCGACTATGACCCAAGCAAAGGCTTCCAAGGCCTGCAACTCCGTCGCGGCCAGGAGTTCTACGATTTTGAAGCCCTCAGTGGCGGCATGCGCGAGCAGCTGGCGGCAGCCCTGCGGCTGTCGATGGCGGATGTGCTCAAGGAGGCCCACGACGGCTGCTTGCCGCTGGTCTTCGATGACGCCTTCACCAACTCGGACTCCGATCGGGTCGACCTGGTGAAACGCATGCTCGGCACCGCCGTGGAGCGGGGCCTGCAGGTGATCCTGCTCACCTGTGACCCCAACGCCTATGGCTCCTTTGCGGATCAAGTGGTGGAGCTGGCCGGCAGCTAAGCCAGCAGCCAGGCTGGCCTGCTTCTTTAGCCTGGGAGGGATCGTTGCGCTGGGGCCATGGCGCCCAAGGACAACCTGTTCAGCCGGCTGCAGCACCTCGACCAGGCTGCCAGTGCTGAGCGCCAGGCGGCACGGCGCAGACGCCAGCAGCAGAGCACTGGCGAGATCCTGCAGACCTTCCTGGCCTACAAGCTCGACCACGCCACCGAGAAGATGGGGCTGGGTCTGGCCATTGGCGATTCACTCACCCTGCTGCACGAGCCCACCAACGAGTGGGATCCCAATGCCGTCAAGGTGTTCTGGAAAGAGCAGTGGATCGGCTACATCCCCAAGGACATGGCCGCGTTGATCGCCGCCGAAGTGCCAGAAGCGGCAACGGGACTGGAGGCGGTGGTGACCGGACTCACCACCACCTCTCGCCGCGATGCCTTCCGGCTGCAGATTTCCATCCCCATTCCCAAGGCCAGCCGCCGCCTGCGGGAGCTCGGAGTCACGAGCACCTTTGCCTGGGATTTTGATCGCACCACCGGAGCCGACAAGCTGCGGCTCGTGATCAGTTGCACCGAAACCGCCTTTCGCGAACTGCAGGAGCTGCTGGCCGCCAGCTACGACGTCAGCAAGTGCGGCTACAGCTATTACCCCGCCCAGGACGGCCGCCACTACCCCTGGTATCTCAGCCTCACCGACAGCAGCGGCAAGGCCCCAGAAGACCCGGAGCAGGTCGAGAAGCTGATCCGCTCGCTCTTTGGAGTGCCCAGTGAATCCACACGCGGTCGCGAACGGCAAGAACGCCTCAAGGAGCTCGAGGACAAGCAAGAGGAGATCAACAAGCGGCTCGAAACCAGTCGTGCCGAAGAGCGCCGCCTCAGGCGCGAGTTTGATTTCAACAAGGCCGCCTGGGAACAGCGCGCCGAGAAGGCCCAGGCACAAGGCGATCAAGCCATCGAACTGGCGCAATCGGTCGAGGGTGAGCTGGGTCAGAAGCTCGATCTCAAAGAGCAGGAGCTGCAACTGGCTCTCGCTGAAAACAAGGCCCTCGAGGATCAGCTCGAACAGAGCACCAACGAGCTTGAGACGCTCAGACTGGAACTTGACTATTTCGAGCAAATTGCCCCTGCAGGAGCAGCTGGTGAGTTGAGCCAATCCACTTGGGGTGGCTCAGGCGGTGTGATTGCTGAACAGGAGCTGCGCAACCGTCTGTTGAGTGGGCTGCGCTCCGTTGCCGGAACCGCACGCCTCAAACCGCGGCAATGCCTTGAACTGGTGAGTGAAGAGCTCTGCCCCGGCCACCTTCTTGTGCTCGAGAGTGCCTGGAGCTCAGCCGATCAAGCCAAGGGGTTTGAACATGGTGACCAGCTATTCGAGCTGCTCTGGAACCTCGCCACCGCCTACCGCGCTCAGAAGCTGACTGGCGCACCCGACCGGATCGCCGGTCAAATCTTCGGTGGCAGCAGCTATGCCCCAAGGGAGTCGCAAACGATCGAAAGCAACACCCAGGCACGCCGTGCACGCACATTCACGTACCAAGGCAAAACCGTTGAGATGTGGCAACACCTCAAAATTGGCGCCAAGGATTCCGAAAACCGAACCATCCGCATCCACTTCTGCTGGGACGAACACCTGGCACAGGTGGTGATCGGCCATTGCGGCAAACATCTGTTTAATCCGAATCACTGATGACGCGCGGTCAGAGTGGACAACGAACGGTTGAACCCCTTTGGCCTTGACTCACGTCTGAGTCGGTGTGGGGCTAGCTCCGGGCCTCTCCAGTCTGAGGCCCTCCTGCGGTAGGGCCTCCGCTGGGATCGGTCCCATCGCTGCGCCGCACCTGGCGCCGATTGTCAT
>CALJTZ010000106.1 GCA_937975655.1 uncultured Synechococcus sp.
AGCAGCCAAGCCTGTTCTGCTGAACAAAGTCCAGAACCTGCCCGTAGCAGTGCTGGGGTTGGCGTAGTTCCCTCCAGCGCTCGTCTGGAAATAGCGGCAGCAGCACCGAGGCCGGTTGTCCCATGCAGGCGCAGAGGTGGGCCAGGGCCGTATCGATCGTGATCACTTGGGCCCCAGCGATGTCCTGCATCAAGCTGGCCACGTCACCGGTTGCCGGGTTGTGGCAGCGAACGCCCAGGTGTTGTAGCCGGTTGGATTCCCACGGCTGCCAACTGCTGAGGTCGAGGATGGTCGAGGGCGTCCGAAGCTTGGTCACAGCTTGGTAAAACTCCATCACCTGCTGAAAACCAACCGATCGGCTGTAGCAGGAGAAGCGATCATCGCTTCCCTGGGAGCGCCAGCAGCACACCAGTTGTCCGTCGCCTGATGGGCGGCGATCGCTAGCTTGCAACCAGACGCCGTACACAATCGGTGGTGGGCATTGCCGCACAACGGCCTCAAAGCCCAACGAAGTGAGGGGATGCTCTGCCGGGGAGCATTGTGCCGGGATCAGCTCCAGCAGTGGAGCCGTTGCCAGCAGAGACTGCAACTGCCGAATCCGTCCGGGCTCGGTTTCCAGCTGCACCTTCATCTGGGTGGTAGTGCTCCACCCGTGGATCAGCGCTAGATCCTGCAGATGATCGCCAATCCCCCCATTCAGCCGGATCCGCAGAGTGGTGTGGCGCGTCTGCGCCAAGGCCTGCAAGGCCTCGGCCGAGGCCTCCAGCTCACTGGTTGAGGCCAGTTCCAGATGGGGGTAGGGGTGCCCTTTCAGGCGTGCCAGCCGGAAGCGCAGCTTCCGTTCTGCCCCCACCGCGAGGTGATGGGGGTGCTGGCTCAGCCAGGCTTCCACCTGCTCCCCCAGGCCAAGGCTGATCCCCCAGTGCAGCAGCTGCGGGTCGAGGGCATCTCGCTCCCAGCTGTTCTGCAGCCACTGCTGTGCCAGCTCCAGATCAGCTCCGAACAGGGGCCATGGACAATGGGTCATGGTTGCTGGAAGGGCCCTTGCGGCTGCTGCTTGTTCATCAGAATTTTCCAGGTCAGTTCCGTCAGCTGGCCCCATTTCTGCAGGCCCGGGGCCACGAGCTTGTCTGCATCGGTTCCCACCAGCGCCAGCTTCCCTTCCCCTGTCGCTTTCTGCGTTATCAGGAGCCGGCCCCGATCACCGAGGCTTTGCCCTTTGGTACCGCCCTGTGGCACGAAGCTCTGCAGCGGGCCAACACCGTGGCCCATCTCTGTGCTGGCCTTGAGGCAGAGGGGTGGCGCCCCGATCGGATCCTGGGCCATTGCGGTTGGGGTGAAACCCTCGCCATCCACGAGGTTTGGCCTCAGGTGCCCCAACTGCTCTGGCCCGAACTCTGGGTGCTGCCTGAGCATGGCGGCTATGGCTGCGATCCTGAGAAGCCACCCCCGGGCTTGTCCCAGAAGTTGGAGCAGCTCAGTCGTAACAGCATCACCCGGGCGGCTTTGGCCCACGGCCAGGCCTGGATCCTCCCCACGATCCACCAGGCGCGCAGTTTCCCCGCTGAATTTCAAGGGCCGCGCCTGCATGTGGTTCACGAGGGCATCAATACCACCGTGGCCAGGCCTGATCCCACCGTGGCCTTCCAGCTCCGTGGCGTTGCCATCGATCGCTCCGTGCCCATCCTCACGTTGATCAACCGCAACCTTGAGCGCATGCGCGGCTTTGATGTGTTCATGCGTGCCTTGCCCATGGTGTTTGCTGCTGCGCCGCGCCTCCGCGTCATCGTGGTGGGCGGCAATGAGGCTGGCTATGGCGGTGCCGATTCAGCTCAGGGGCCCCTGCGTCAGCGCATGCTCCAGGAACTGGAGGGTCAACTCGCCCTGGATCGTCTCCACTTTCTAGGACGGGTGCCCTACAACCAATTGCTGGCTGTGCTGCAGGCCAGCTGGGTGCATGTGTATCTCAGTTATCCCTTCGTGCTCAGCTGGAGTTTGCTGGAGGCCATGGCCTGTGGCTGCGCGGTTGTGGGTAGCCGGGGGATGCCGGTGGAAGAGGTGATCAGCCATGGGGTGGAGGGCATCTTGGTGGATCACAATCGCCCCGACCAACTGGCCCATCGCATTCTCCAGCTGCTGGCCAGCCCCAGCCTGCGTGAACGGCTGGGCCGCGCAGCCCGCCAGAAGGCCCAGCACTTTGATCTGAGCCACACCCTCCCGCGCCTCGCTCAACTGATCGAGGCCTGACCGTTCGTGAGTTCGATGGTGTCCTCCCTGCCGCTCAAGTTTCGCCATCTCTGGATCCGCAGCCAGTGGCGCCTCTGGCTGTTTCCCCTGATCTGCGCCCTTCCCTATGTTCTGTCGATCCTCTGGTTGCTGCAACGCGGACAGGTGTGGATCGCGCAGGTGTTGCTGGCACCCATCGTGATGGCAGATCGGAAGAGCACACGTCTGAACTCCAGTCACCTTGTACTATCTCGTA
>CALJTZ010000107.1 GCA_937975655.1 uncultured Synechococcus sp.
ATCCGCTTTCTACGAGGTCTGACCAACGGTTGACCCAGGCAGATTGACCTAACCCCGCTGACACCTAGGCCATGGCAGGACAAAAGCAAGTCAACAACGTCGCCAAGAAGGCGGCCAGTGATGGCAAGATCTCCGGGACCGAAGCCAAGGCAATCCAGGCCGCTGCTGCCAAGAGCGGTGGCAGCGCTGCAGTTGCTGTCTCCAACCAGGCGGCCAAAGGGATCACAGTCTCCAGTGGCGCCCAACAAAGCACTGGTCTAACGATCAAGCCCAGCGGGCAGATCACTTACGACCCTGCAGCTGTCACATCACAGCTGCCGCTGCTTGACCAGATGCGGATCAACTACGGGGTCATCCCGAATCCCGCGCCTGTTCCAGTCAATGACAAGTTTGTCCAAAACACTGCTGGAACATTCTCCTACATAAAGCCGGCCATCACGGCTGCCAATACCAATGCCGCTGGCAATGCCAATACCAACGCCAGCACCGACGTTGCCGGGGGCAACAGCAACACGCCAAACAACGGTGAGTACAACAACATCCTCGATCTCATCAACCAACAGCGAGAAGAGGCGAAGGCCCAAATTGAGTTTTGGCAGAATAAGGCGACCGAGGATGCCAACGCCAATGCTCAGCAGATAGCTGCCATCCAAGCTGGCGCTGATCAGCAGGCTGCCTCACTGCAGCAGATGATGCTCGGCCAGCAACAGGCTTTCCAGCAGCAGCAGGCCCTACAACAGCAACAGGTCGCTGCCGCTCAAGCTGCCTATGAGGAACAGCGACGCCAAACAGACGCCTTGGGCCGCGCCTTTGTCCCAAACCTTCAGCCTTCTGCTGCTGCCCCTGCGGTTGGAGACAGCCGTAGCAGTGGCAGCTCCAGCAGCAACAGCAACACCCTCTCCTCCCTTTCGATCCTGAGTGGCATTGGCTCTGAGCTAACTGCCAGCTCTATGACCCCCGTCCTCGCTGGTCTGCAAATCGCCTGATGGAAACCACCGCCCAATCCCGCTGGAAAGATCTGGAGCTGTACCGCTCCCTCTACCTGCGACGTGCCATTGACGGCAGCAACCTCACCATCCCCACGTTGATCCCTGAATCGGATCAGAACTACGGCTGGGGTGGCGAACAGTTCAACTCCATCCCAAGCCTGTACCAGGGGGCAGGGGCGCGTGGCGTCAGCAGCCTCAGCGCCAAGCTGTTGCTTGCTCTGATGCCACCCTCACAGCCGTTCTTCCGGCTGACCATTGACGCCGGCAAGATTCGTGACTGGTTGGAACAGCAGGGCGGCGAGCAGGACAGCGCACTGACCAAGCTGGATCAGATGCTCAGCTCCATGGAGCGTCAGGTTGTCCGTCGCTTGGATCAACTGCAGGCACGCAACGCCGTGTTTGAGGCGATCAAGCACCTGCTGGTGGGCGGCAATGCCTTGCTCTACGTGGGCAAGGAGAACATCCGCATGTACAGCCTGCGAAGCTTTGTGGTTGACCGTGACCCAGAGGGGAACGTCACTGAGATTGTGGTGCGTGAGCAGGTCTCCGAGAAGTACATGCCGGCCAAGGAGCCAGGCGAGTCAGGTGAGTCAGAGGCGGGTGACCGGAACAGTGATGACCGGGAGGACGTGTACACCCACATCACCCTTGACCCTCGCGAGGATCGGGTGGAGTGGTATCAGGAGTACGACGGCAAGAAGCTGCGGGGTACTGCTGGCTTCAGCCGCTTCGATACCAACCCCTGGATCCCCCTTCGCCTACACCGGGTGGCCGGCGAGAGCTACGGGCGTGGTCTCGTCGAGCAGGTCATTGGTGACCTGCAGAGCCTGGAGAGCCTCACCAAGGCCATCGTGCAGGGCAGCCTGATTGCGGCCAAGGCCATTGGCCTCGTCAATCCCAACGGCACCACCCG
>CALJTZ010000108.1 GCA_937975655.1 uncultured Synechococcus sp.
TGTCGATGCCGCTGAAGCGTTTGCGCGATAACGCCAGTGCGTCGCCATCGGTAGGGCTGAAGTTAAGGATGCGGTCCACGCGCCGCTGCTTGACGTTGCTGCTGAAATACTCCTTCGAATTGAAGATGTAGCGATGGCCGCTTCGCCTGAGGCTGTTGCTGTCTTGAGCCGGGCTGCTTGTTGTGCTTGCGGCGGCTGGGGTGGTCGTGGCGGCGGGGTTGTTGGCCACCATGTTTTGGTACGTCTGGTACGTCTGGTACGTCTGGTACGTTTGATAGGTTATATAGTTATTGGTAACATTAAGGTTTGTCGACGAATCAATGGTGGAGCCCAAGGCAATCACGATTTCGTTGCCATTGGAGGTAGTGGAATAGCCGGTGCCATCGACTGCCCCTCCAGTGATTGGATCGATACTGTCTGGTCCTGCGCTTCCCGTGCTTTCTGGTGTTGGTGTCTCGCCGATGGTTGGTGTCAGTGTGGTCGGGTCGTTTGTGCTGCTGCTCGGTTGGTCGGAAACTTGTTCTGACATGCAGGGAAGTGCTGAGCTTCTTCCTCGCCAGGTTATGTAGAGTGCCCTAATTAGTCGTGTTGTTTCTGCTGTAATCTGGCAATGCACCTGCTGCAGAAACGGGCTGCTTAGGCGCCTGTGTTCAGTCGCACCTTGGTGAGTAGAAAGCCAAGAACAGTGGTTCTGCGCGTCACGATATCGGCTTGAACATCCATCCCATGGCGCAGCTGGCATTGTCGATGGCCAGCCTTGAATTGGGATGCTGAGGGCCGCAGGGACACCTGGAAGCTGGCAGGACTCGCCTGGTTAGCGTCGCCATCGATGGTGTCGGCTGAGATATTGAGCACCTGCGCTTTCATCACGCCGAACTCGGGGTAGGGACAGCCAGATACCCGTAGGTAGGCCGCTTGGTTGGTGCGAATTGTGCCGACATCGCGGCTGGGCACCTGCACCTTGATCGTCAGGGCACCGCTGAGGGGGGCAATCTGAGCCAGCACGTCACCGGCGCGAATCACCTGCTGGGGATGTCTGAGGTTGCTGGAAATCACGATTCCAGCTGTGGGCGCTTGAATATCACTGTTCTCCAGCGCTCGGCGCACCTCCGCGAGCCTTGATCGGGTTTGGTCCAGTAGTTTGCCGAGTTCGCGCCTCTGGCTGAGGGTTTGGCTACCGCCCTGGCGTAGGCGGGCCAGCTCAGCCGCGCCCCGGGCCCGCTGTTCGCTCAGAGCTTGGTGGGCTTTGGCCAGATCATTGCGAGCTAAATCTGCTTGTGCTTGCTTTTCGTCTACAACAGTGATAGCCACAGCTCCGCTGCTCAGTAGAGCGCGATAGCGTTGCAGCTCACTTTGGCGAAATCGCAAGGTTGCTTCCGCCTTGGCAATCTCGCTCTCGCTCGAATGGAGCTGCGAGGCATTTAAGCTTTGAATCGCAATTTGTTGCTGCTGGAGTGCTGTGGTTTCGGAGCCGCTGTCGATCTGCTGCGCTAGAGACTTTTGCAGTTCCGCCTCAAGCTTGCGTTTCTCATCCTCGAGGCTGCGCCGATCCAAGACAGCAAGCCGTTCGCCTTTTCGAACGCTTTTGTTCTCCTTGACCCACACACTGGCTAGGGTGCCATCCAATCGGCTTTGCACAATGGTGTTTTCACCGGCCGGACGAATCACACCGGCTGCACGCACGGTTTCACGCCAGGGCCAGATAGATAACGCCAGCACACTGCCGAGCCCTGCCAGGAGAACGCGTTGACCCATCCGCTGGCTCCAGGGTCCCAGGTTGGGAAGGAACTCCTCGGAGTCCATCGATGAGAGCACGGTAGGGATCGGTGCTTCGGCTTGTTTGCGCAGTGCTCCGTGCTCGTGCTGGTCCATGGGGGGCTGAATCTGGCTCATCGTCAGGCGGCCGTGAGGAAGGGGGAAACAGCAACGCTTTCGCGTAGGGCACTGGGCTGATCCTGGTGGCGTACCTGGCCTTTGTCGATATAGACAATCCAATCGGCACGCAGAATCACCGAGGGCCGATGGCTCACCAGGATGGTGGTTCTGTGCTGGCGATGTTTGAGCAATCGATCCATCAGCCGTTGCTCCAGTACCGGATCCAGGGCTGAGGTGGATTCATCCATGATCAGCACGGCAGGATCATTGATCAGGGCCCTGGCAATGGCCAGGCGTTGGCGTTGGCCCCCGGAGAGATTGGCCCCGAACTCACCCAATACCGTTCCGTAGCCATCGGGCAGATCGGTGATGAAGTCATCAGCCATGGCCAGGCGACAGGCCTCCACGACCTCGGCAAACTCCACACCTGGATGGGTGAAGGTGAAATTTTCAAAGATGCTGCGGTTGAAGAAATGGGATTCCTGGGGAATCAGGATCACCTGTTTGCGCAGACTCTCCAGGCTGAGGTGGTCACCCATAAATGGATTCCCCGCCCGCCCTGAGTTCATCGTAAGGTAACCCCTCTTCGAGCGAACCAAGATCTTCCTGACGTAAGCGAGCTGAAGCTCGGAAGGGAGTT
>CALJTZ010000109.1 GCA_937975655.1 uncultured Synechococcus sp.
TCTGGTGGCTGATCCTGCACGGCATCATCTTGCGCGTGCGCCCCAAAAAGTCGGCCGCCAAATACGCCAGCATCTGGACCGAAGGCGGCTCGCCGCTCAAAGTCTTTACCGAACAACAAGCCCAGTCGCTGGGCACCGCCCTGCAAGAACGCGGCCACAACGTGAGCGTGCGCTACGCCATGCGCTACGGCCAACCGTCCATCCCCGCGCAACTGAGCGCCCTCAAGGCCGAAGGTGTGCAACGCGTACTGATCGTGCCCGCCTACCCCCAATACAGCGGCACCACCACCGCCAGCGTGTTCGATGCGGTCTACCGCTGGGGACTCAAAACCCGGCTCATCCCCGAGATGCGTTTTGTGAACCGCTACCACGACGACCCGCGCTACATCGCGGCGCTGGCACAAACCGTGCGCGAACACTGGGCCACCCACGGCCAAGCAGAAAAATTGGTGATGAGCTTTCATGGCGTGCCCGAACGCACCCTGCACCTGGGCGACCCTTACCACTGCGAATGCATGAAAACCGGCCGTTTGCTGGCCGAGGCACTGGGCCTGCCAGCAGAGCTGGTAGAAGCTCAGCCGCTACAGGGGCACACCGACTATCTGCAGCAGCTGACCTTCCAGATCGGCCTCGCTCCCCTGGCGCCAGGAAGCTTTAACCACTACAAGAGCTCGATCAAACTGCTGGAGTACAGCGCTCTGGGTATTGCCTGGCTGGCCTCCGATGCCGAGCCCTACCGGAAGCTCTGCCAGCAGTGGAATTGGCCGGGGCGCCTCTGCCACAAGCCAAGCGACTGGGTCGAGCAACTCCTGCCCCTGCTCAACGACGGAGCTCGCCAGCAGGAGGGCGCCCAACTGAAACGGCTTTGCCACAAGCACGCCAGCTACTCCAGCGGAGTGGTCTGCTGGCAGCAGCTCCTCTCGGGCACAGCAGCCAACCTCGCCAGAAGATCGCGGGAATAGTGAGCCCAGGTGGGCATCGGGCGCAGTTTCAACTGGGCCTGGATCGAGTGTCGCAAAGCCGGATGGTCGAGCCATTGCCTCAGGCCCTCTGCCAGACCCCGCCAATCGGCGATGTTCAGGCGGAAACAGCCCCCCCCAGCCGCCAGCTCCCCCAGGGCCCCTTCCCCGCTGCAGAGGCATGGGCGTCCATGCCAGAGGCTCTCAGCCACGGGTAACCCAAATCCCTCTTCCATGGAGGCCACCACAGTGGCATCGCACCAGTGATAGAGGTCCGCCAGGCGGGCATCATCGGCATCCGCTTCCCAGCGCAGAGGGCCGCCCAAGGCCAAGGCCCTCTGCACGAGCTCCACCACCCGCAGATCGTTGGCCCAGCCCACCAGCACCAACTCCGCTGCAAACTCCCCGGCCGCCACCAGGCTGGCCACGGCCTTAAGCAACGCCACATGATTCTTGCGGGGTTCAAGCGAAGCCACGCACAACAGCCGCTGGGGTCTCCCCAGATCCACAGCGGGCCCAAGTCGCCCCTGCGGGATTCCGCAAAACTCCATGGCCAGCGGCAACGCCTGCACATGCCCATGGGGCAGGCCATGCTGCGCCAGAAAGCTCCGCAGATGCCCCGCAGTTGTATGGGAATTGGCAAGCACCAGTTCAGCCTGCGCCAGACCTGTCATGTAGGCCTTGTGGTGTCGGGCTGTGGCTTCGGCACGACCTCCATACAGGTGGGCCAAGCGCAGGGGAATGGCGTCGTGAAAGATCCACGCCAGGCGCAGGCCCCTTCGATCCGCTGCCTCACGTAGCTGATGAGCAGCCGGCTGGTGCGGACCGCTCACCAGCTCCACGATCAGAAGCCAGCGATCCGTGGGATGCCCCTGCCCTGCAGTGCTGGCAGCGGCCCAG
>CALJTZ010000110.1 GCA_937975655.1 uncultured Synechococcus sp.
CAGCAGGCCGACACCGATGTTCACCGTGCCGTCACCCACAGGGAAGATCCAGCCGTAGCCCGGAAGCGGGTTTCCTTGGCGGTCCTTGACGTCGAGCGCCGACTCGATCCATGGTTCTGCGTGACGCGGTGTCTCCCAGTAGGTGCGAATGGCTGTGCCGTACGGCCACTCCTTCGTTCGATACGTTCCGAGTGCACGGCCGAAACGGCTGTTGGCGCCATCGGCTCCGATGATCAGATCCACCTCCAGGGTGCGGGTCTCGCCGGTGGCTTCCCCTTCGCTGTAGTCGGAGTAGGTGAGCGTGTAAGGGCCCTGGCGGTTGGCACCGGTGTCGATCTTGGTCACCAGACCATTCACGAGGTGAGCCCCCAGATCGGCGGCGCGGTCGCGGAGGAAGGCATCCATCACCTCGCGGCGGCACATGCCGATGTATTCGCCGTCGTTCTCCAGGTTGATGTCCACCTCGCGGTTGGAGGGGGAGATCATCTTCATGTTGCGGACCTTGCGGTCGATGATCGACTCAGGCAGGTCGAATTCGGCCACCATGCACAGGGGAATGGCACCACCACAGGGCTTGGCGTTATCGAGCTTGCGCTCGAAGATCCAGGTTTGGATGCCGGCCTTGGCCAGCACTTCCGCAGCACAGGATCCGCTCGGGCCGCCGCCCACCACCGCGACTCGCAACATCTTGAAACCCGCTCCGCCAGAAGGATGTTGGGGCGAAGCTAACACTGTTGATTCGTCTGCTGCTGGCGTCTGTGAGCCATCGGCCTACGATCGGACAACGCCAATGCTGGGGTGAGTCGGTTGCCAAGCGCCGGTCGGGTTCCGTCAGCCCTGAGGGACGACATTCCCCTGGCCCGTCGCACCGTATCCCCGGCGCTCCGCCGCACGGGCGCTTTCCGCCGTGGCCTGGTGGGCGCTGCCGTGCTGATCGGAGGCTGCGTCGCCGTGCTGATCGTGTTCCCCCAGCCCCTGCGTCGGCTGCTGGCACCGCCCCCCGTGCAGGGCTTGAGCGCCCGCCCGGGCCTAGATGGCCGTCTGCTCGGCCACTTCCCCTATGGCGAGGCCACGGACGCGGATCTGGTGAGCATTGCCCCAGGGGTGCAACTGCATGCCGATGCCGCTGAGGCGCTGGTGGCCATGCAGCAGGCTGCGACGGCTGAGGGCATTGAGCTGCGCGTTCTGAGTGCCTTCCGGTCGATTGCCAGCCAGAAGCACATCTTTTTTGACGTGAAATCCGAGCGCAACCAGAGCGCCCAGCAACGGGCTCAGGTGAGTGCTCCCCCCGGCTATTCCGAACACAGCACGGGCTATGCGGTGGATCTAGGCGATGCCCGCAACCCTGCCACCAACCTCTCGGTGGCGTTTGAGACCACGGCCGCCTTTGCCTGGCTCCAAACCCATGCCAATCGCTTTCACTTCCGCCTGTCCTTTCCCGTGGGCAATGGTCAGGGGGTGAGTTACGAGCCCTGGCACTGGCGCTTTGAGGGTTCGGCCGAGGCCCTCAAGACCTTTGAGCCGGCCCAGCGCTTGGACCGCTGATGGAGCACCGCAACCTGTTGCCGGAGTTGCTTGCCCCCGCCGGCTGCTGGGAGTCCCTCAAGGCTGCCGTGGCCAACGGTGCCGATGCGGTGTACTTCGGGGTGGAGGCGTTCAATGCCCGCCTGCGTGCCGAGAACTTCCGTCAGGCCGATCTGCCGGAGGTGATGGACTGGCTGCATCGGCGTGGGGTGAAGGGGTTCCTCACCTTCAACGTGCTGGTGTTCCCCGATGAACTGGAGCAGGCGGCCCAGCTGTTGTTGGCGGCGGCGGCGTCTGGGGTGGATGCCCTGATCGTGCAGGACATCGGCCTGACCCGCCTGGCCCAGCAGCTCACCCCCCAGCTGGCCCTGCACGCCTCCACGCAGATGTCGATCACCAGCAGCGCTGGCGTGGCCATGGCAGCGGAGCTGGGCTGCGAGCGGGTGGTTCTGGCACGGGAGCTCACCCTCAAGGATTTCCGTCGGATCCGTCAGCAACTGGATCAACGCGGCCTGCCGATCCCCCTGGAGGTGTTCGTGCATGGCGCCCTGTGCGTGGCCTATTCGGGCCAATGCCTCACCAGTGAGGCCTTGGGCCAACGCAGCGCCAACCGCGGTGAGTGCGCCCAGGCCTGCCGGCTGCCTTATCAGTTGATCGTGGACGGCGAGGAGCGAGAGCTTGGCGAACAGCGCTACCTGCTCTCGCCCCAGGATCTAGCCGCCTGGGACCTGCTGCCCCAACTGGTGGACGTCGGCATTGCCAGTCTGAAAATTGAAGGCCGCCTGAAGGACGCCACCTATGTGGCGGCGGTGACGGATGCCTATCGGCAGGGCTTGGATCAATGCCGCCCACAAGGCCAGCCTGAGAGCCCTGCTGATCCGCCGGAGCAGTTGCGCCGCCATCTGGAGCTTAGTTTCTCCAGGGGGCTGAGCAGTGGCTGGCTGGAGGGGGTGAATCACCGCAAGCTGGTGCATGGCCGCTGGAGCAAGAAGCGGGGCCCCTGGCTGGGGCGACTGGAAGCCCTCGAGCCTGGCGGCTGGCTGGTGCTGCGCAGCCTCAACGCCCTGAAACCAGGCGATGGCGTGGTGTTTGAGGCGGGCTCCACGGACCCACTCCAACCCCCCCGCGAGGTGGGGGCACGCCTGATGGCGGTGGAGTCCCGTGCCGGGGGACGGCTGGCCCTCAGGCTTGGTCCTGGCCGCATCGACACGGCCGGGCTGGGCGCCGGCAGCCCCTGCTGGCTCACCAGCGACCCGCAACTGGAGAAGACCTTTCAACGCCTGGCCCAGCAACCGGTTCCGGAGCGGCGCCGGGCCTTAACCATCGGCGTGCGGGGGCGCCTGGGCGAGCCGCTCATCCTCCAGGTGGCAGCGATGGAGGGGGTAGCCGGAGGGCCCTGGCAGGTGCAATCACAGCAGCCACTGGAGCAAGCCCGCGGCGCCGGCCTGGATCACGAGCGCCTGGCGCAGCAGTTGGGGCGTCTGGGGGGAACCCCCTGGGAGCTGGTCTCCCTGGTGGTGGATCTGGAGGGTGAGCTATTCCTGCCGGTGGCCCAGCTCAATCAGTTGCGTCGTCAGCTGGTGGAGCTGCTGGCCCCAGCGGCCACCAGGCCGGAACCGCCGATGCAGGCAACGGCGTCCCACAGCGTCTCAGCGGCGGTATGGGGCTCTGCCAGGGGTGAGTCCCTCCAGGAGCACGAGGCTGAGGAGCCGCAACTCAGCGTGCTGGTGCGCAGCCTCGATCAGCTGGAGGCCCTGCTGGATCAGCCGGTGCACCGGGTGATTGCCGATCTGGAGCAGCCGGCCCAGTTGCGCCAGGCCGTGGCCATCGGTCGTGGGGCCTGGCCAGGGGGGATCTGGCTCACGGGGCCGCGCATTTGTAGGCCGGATGAACAGTGGAGCCTGGCGCCGCTGCTGAAGGCCGACGCCGATGGCTATCTGGTTCGTAATGCCGACCAGCTGGAACAGCTCACGGCTCTGGCCCCCTGCATGGGTGATTTTTCGCTAAACGTGGCGAATCCGCTCACGGCCCGCTGGTTCCTGGAGCGCTGGGGGCTCGAGCGCATCACCGCCAGCTACGACCTGGCCCTCGATCAAGTGCTGCAGCTCGTGGCGGGCTGTCCCGCGGGGTCCGTGGAGCTCACCCTGCACCAGCACATGCCCCTGTTTCACATGGAGCACTGCCTGTTCTGCGCCTTCCTCTCCGACGGCCATGACCACACAGATTGCGGCCGTCCCTGTGACCACCACACCGTGCTCCTGCGCGACCGCAGCGGCGCAGAACATCCGCTGCGCGCCGATCTTGGCTGCCGCAACACGCTGTTCAACGGCACCGCCCAGACGGCTGCCGAGGCCATTCCCCAGTTCCGACGCGCTGGCGTACGCCACTTTCGCCTCGAACTGCTGCAGGACAGCCCTGCGGATGCCACGCGTCGGGTGGAGCTCTATCGCCAGGCCCTGGCTGGACAGATCAGTGGCCGTGAGGTGTGGCAGCGGGAGCAATTGGAGAGCCGCCTGGGGGTCACCCGAGGCACCCTGACCCGCCGCCGATGAGGGCTGAGATACGATGGCGTCATCGAACCGTAGGGGTCATCGGTCTGTCTTCCATTCAAGACACCTTTTACCAGGGCGTCTTTAGGCGGCGTTCTCAGTAACCGAAAAAATCCACGTCCTGGCCGGAGGCTGTACAGCTTTCGTGGTCCTGTAGACGAACCTCCAGTCGATTCCTCATCCGAGTCATCATCGAGACACCATTTATGAGCGGCGAGCACAAAGGCACTCCGATCCGCAACATCGCTATCATTGCCCACGTTGACCACGGCAAGACCACCCTTGTGGATGCGCTGCTCGGCCAGTCGGGCATCTTCCGTGAAGGTGAGGCCGTGCCCACGTGCATCCTCGACTCCAACGATCTGGAGCGGGAGCGGGGCATCACGATCCTCTCCAAGAACACCGCCGTTGATTACAACGGCATCCGCATCAACATCGTGGACACCCCTGGCCACGCCGACTTCGGCGGCGAGGTGGAGCGCGTGCTGGGCATGGTGGACGGCTGCCTGCTGATTGTGGATGCCAACGAGGGGCCCATGCCCCAGACCCGCTTTGTGCTCAAAAAGGCCCTGGAGAAGGGCCTGCGTCCGATCGTGTTTGTGAACAAGATCGACCGTGCCCGGGTGGATCCTGAGCAGGCCGTGGACAAGGTGCTCGACCTCTTCCTGGAGCTCGGTGCCGACGATGACCAGTGCGACTTCCCCTACCTGTTCGGTAGCGGCATGGGCGGCTATGCCAAGCCGGACATGAAGACCGAGAGCGACACCATGAAGCCGCTCTTTGACGCGATTCTGCGCCATGTTCCGCCCCCGGTGGGCGATCCCGAGAAGCCCCTGCAGCTGCAGGTCACCACCCTCGACTACTCCGACTTTCTGGGTCGGATCATGATTGGCCGTATTCACAACGGCACCATCAAGGGTGGGCAACCCGCGGCGCTGATCCGCGATGACGGCAGCATCAAGCGCGGCCGGATCAGCAAATTGCTGGGTTTCCAGGGCCTGCAGCGGGTGGAGATCGCCGAGGCCCGCGCCGGCGACCTCGTGGCCGTGGCCGGCTTCGACGAGGTGAACATCGGCGAGACGATCGCCTGCCCGGATCACCCCGAGGCGCTGCCCCTGATCAAGGTTGACGAGCCCACCCTGCAGATGACCTTCGTGGTCAACGACTCGCCCTTCGCCGGTAAGGAAGGCAAGTTCGTCACCAGCCGTCAGCTGCGCGACCGCCTGCAGCGGGAGCTGCTCACCAACGTGGCCCTGCGGGTGGAAGACACCGATTCCCCCGACCGCTTCGCTGTGAGCGGCCGGGGTGAACTGCACCTCGGCATCCTGATCGAAACCATGCGCCGTGAGGGCTATGAGTTCCAGGTGAGCCAGCCGCAGGTGATCTTCCGCACCATCGATGGCACCCCCAGCGAGCCCTTCGAAACCCTGGTGATGGACGTGCCCGAGGAATCTGTGGGCGCCTGCATCGAGAAGCTCGGCATCCGCAAGGGCGAGATGCAGAACATGGAGAACACCAACGACGGCCGCACCCAGCTGGAGTTCGTGGTGCCCTCCCGTGGCCTGATCGGCTTCCGCGGCGAGTTCATCCGTGCCACCCGCGGCGAGGGGATCATGAGCCATTCCTTCCTGGACTACCGCCCCATGCAGGGCGATCTGGAGGCCCGCCGCAATGGCGTTCTGGTGTCCTTCGAAGAGGGAACGGCCACGTTCTATGCCCTCAAGGGTGCCGAGGATCGCGGTCAGTTCTTCATTACCCCCGGCACCAAGGTCTACAAGGGCATGATTGTGGGCGAACACAACCGTCCGCCCGATCTCGAGCTGAACGTCTGCAAGGCCAAGCAGGTCACCAACATCCGCTCCGCGGGTGCCGAGGTGCTGGACACCCTGCAATCCCCGATCCAGATGACCCTCGAGCGGGCCCTGGAGTACATCGGTCCCGACGAGATGCTGGAGGTCACCCCCGAGTCGATTCGTCTGCGCAAACTGCCCGCCAAGAAAGCAGCCAAGCGCTGAACGCTTCCTTCCGCCTTCCCCACCGATGGATGAGGAAACCAGCCTGATGGCCGATCCCCGCTTCGGGGAGGCCGTCAGGCTTTTCAATGCCGGTGAGTGGTATGCCTGCCACGACGGCTTTGAGGAGCTGTGGCATGAAACCCAGGGCCCATGCCGCAAGGCCCTGCAGGGCGTGCTGCAGATCGCTGTGGCCCAGCTCCATCTGGAGCGGGGCAATCTCCGCGGTGCCACTGTGTTGTTTGGCGAAGGGATCGGCCGTCTCAAGCCCTACGGGGCCTCGGTGCTGGGCTGGAGCCTGAATCCACTTCTGAATGCGGCGGAGCGTCGGCTGCGGGTTCTGCAGCAGGGCCTCGATCCAGCCGGGGAACCCCTGCCAGTGCTGCAAACCGACATGGATCGGGAGGGCGGAAATGCCCGTTGAATCGCGGCTTACATTGCATCCACTCAGCGATTGGGGAACAGGCTTGGTTGCACTGCAGAGCTTGGTGAGTCCCGTCAGCAGAGCACCCGCCACCGTTCGCCTGATCCTGGCTGGTGTGAGTGGAGGGATTCTCCTGCTCGGTTCCGCTCCGGCCAGGGCTGAACGCCGCATCCCAGTGATCGAAGCCCAGCCGCCGGCCCAGTCGGCACCTGCCGCAGCCATCACTCCGGCCACGGTGCCATCAGAGCCAACAACCCCACAGCCGGTCCCCTCGCAACCAGCCCC
>CALJTZ010000111.1 GCA_937975655.1 uncultured Synechococcus sp.
TCGCCCAGCCATTGGCCGGCTTCATCGCTGGCGTTGGCTTGCACGTAATAAATGGCTGGTGGTAAGTCGCGGCGGATCTCCAGGGCAAAGCGGAAGTCATCCGCTGGGATAGATGATCCACATTGGTCGAGGGCCAGGCTGCTGGGATCCGTGAGCACGCGCTCGCTGAGGGCTACTTCAGATTCGATGAAGTGGCTGGTGCGGGACCAGTCAGCGCGCAGCCGTTCGGTGGCCTCGAGCCGTTCGTTGGTGCGTAGATGGGAGATCATGGCGTCGGCTGCCACCACACTGATCAATCCCCCCAGGGAGGCGGCCAAGAGCACTTCCACGAGGCTGAAGCCCGCCTCGGCAGGCTTCAAAAAGCGGTGGCGTAGAGGCATTGCCCATTCCTTTCTTTGCCAGTGCGGATCAGGCCAAGTGGTGTCATCAGCTTGAGGCAGCGGCCCAGGCCAGAACCGCCGTTAGCCAGACGCAGGCGCCATTCCAGTTGGGTCACGTTGTCGGCGGGGTTTGTCCACACGGTTCCCCGTGGTGTGAACACCACGGTGTTGGGCGTGTTAGCTATGGCCTGGAATTGCAGCTGGCTGCTATTGGTGACCTCCTGTTTGAGGTTTAAGTTGGCAAAGATGCCGCAACTGTTGTCAATGGCTGCAGCGAGAACGGCGTCGCTGGTGTTCACGCTGATCCGGCAGGGTTCGGATCGTTGGATCGCTTGGCGGCGTACATCCTCCAGCCAGCCGGCCAGCAGCTTGGTGGCGCTGTTCAGGCGTTCATCCTCCCAGTTGCGCGTGAAGTTGGGGATGGCCAGGCCCGCCAGGATTCCCACGATCGCCACCACCACCATCAGTTCTGGGAGTGAAAAGCCAGGGCTCCTGCTGGCCATGGCTTAGGGGCACCAGCCCTGGGCATGGGGCACCAAGGTGCTGGCTACGGAGATTGGGGGAACGGTGTTGGCCACATAGGTGACGTTCAGGCGGTTCCCATCGACTTGGAGGGTGGGGGTGACGGTGGTGGGAGGCACGGTGCCAGGCACGCTGAATGGTTGAAGGTCGCTGCTGTGCTGGCTGTTCACGTAGGCCCGTAGCCCTGCTCCCAATCCCTGGGTTTTGCAGAGGCTTTTGAGGACTGTTTTGTTGGCGGAGTCGTCGTAATCCAGTTCCTGGCTGAGGTGCTCGGCCTGGCAGCCGGCATCGGTGGCGCAGAGGTACTCAAACGCGTGCCGGCGGAGATCCTCCATGCGGGTGGCGATGGCGCTGTCCACCTGGCCCCGCAGCTTGGAGCGGCCCATGCCAGTGATGCTCGATCCCGTCAGCTGAAGGCTGGTGGCCACCGTGGTCACCAGGATCACAGACGACACCATCACCTCCGGCAGGGTGATCCCTGCCGCCCGGCGTCGGCGTGGGTTCCGTTGTGACTGGTGTCGGGTCATGGGGTCCTCCCCCTGATTCTCTCAGTTTGCTCCGCTCGTGGCCTGTTCTCCATCCCTCGGGTGAGGGGCAGTTTGGCGGCAGTGTGATGGGTGGGGTCCATGGCGTTCAACTGCCTGTGGAGCGCACGAAGCTGCTCCAGCGCGACACCCCTACTGCCACGTAGTCGCGGATGCCCAGGGCGTACTGGGGGCCGAAGCTGTTGAACAGCTGGGTTCCCATGTCGCCCGGTACAACCAATTGAGCCACCGTGGAGCTGGATCCGCCGGTGTTAAGGCAGCCTTCGCATTTGGCGCCACCCCAGGTTTTCGCCCAGATGGCGCCATAAATGTCCCCCCCGGTGCACTCGCCGTTGGCGTCACAGGTGGCTGATTCCTTGGAGCCACCGTTGATGCCCACGTTGCCGTCTGGGAAGAACGCCCAGAGTTTGGTGGTGGTGGCTCCGCCGGCTAGCAGAACGCTCTGGTCCGTGAATTGGTTGGTGGGGTCGATGGGGCGGCCGAACAGGCCCAGCTCTGTGGCCGGGGCGCTGGCTGGGGTGTGGTTGATGGCGGCTTGGCCGGTGAAGCTGGCGCCGGCCCCCTTCACGTAGATCCGAACGGGGCTGTTGGTGGTATCCACGCTGAGGATCTTGTTGCCAGACAGGGCAATCGCATTCACCACGCAATGGGTGATCGGTGGCGTCCCTGGCGATACCACACAGGCTCCATTCAGGAGCTGAGCTGGGTTTGTACTTCCACCCACGATGGTGGTGCTTGCGGTAATGGAAGGTGGATTGCTGTAGAGGTAGCCGAGGTTGTCCGGTGGTGTGGGCACCGGTGGTAGATCAATCGGGCCGGCGAAGATCTGCCCATCAATTTCGGCCTGGGGGCCAGCCTTGATGAGGGCCTCCTTCTGGGCTTCACTGAGGCTGTCATAGTTGCTGCCCGAATAGCACTGAAGGCACAGCACATTGCCACTGAGTTTTCCCTTGATATCGTTATTGCCCATGTCAATGAACTGCCCCAAGAGGCCCGGGAAGCCACTCGTGCTGGTGGCTTCTCCGTAGGAACCGCTGCAGTCCTTGGGTTTGATGTCGAGGGTTTGTTCCACAATGGCGGTGGCTCCTACTGCGCCATTGACCGATTTCAGGCGTTCTCCACGCATGCGAACCATGGCCTTCCCGCCGTAGAAGGGGCTGCCCTGAAAGTTGTAGCTCTCGAGCTGGTAGCGGCCGAGGCCCGCATTGATCGTGTCGGTTTTGATCAGGCCAGCTGGATTGGAATTGGAGCTGGGGCAGATGGAGGATGTGAAGCTGGTGCTGTTCCAGTTCGACAGGTCTTTGATCAGCAGATAGGCATAGGTGGTATTCATGCTTTCAACCAAACGGGCCAGGCCCGCTTCGGCCACTTCGCGGGCCTGGCGGGACTGGCTCTGGCGAATGGAGCCACTCAGGCCCATCCAGGAGCGGGCGGCCATGGCCATCAGGCCCGCTCCAATAATCAAGGAGACAATCAGAACGAGAGGGAGGATGAAGCCATCTTCGCTATGTTGATTTAGGCGACATCTTCCCGTCATTATGATTTTCGTCGTTTATTGAGCTGCGGCGGTCATGCCTGGGGCTGTGCCGGTGTACGTCACGGCCCCCCCTGTTTTGACATTGACAGTTGCTATAACCGTTTTTCCGTCTAGGTCACCCGAAGCTGACGTGCCGGTTGCGGTGACGGTGACTGCCTCGGGATCGGTTCCAGCGCATTCAAATGCAAAATTCTTCGTTTCAGCCGGGCATTGTCCGGTTGGCTGAGTTGGCTCCCATGCTGTGAGCCCGTCGGCGCCTGATTCGGTCCAGGCCACTTGTGCTTCTTTGACGGCGGAAGCAGCCAACGTTTTGGCTTCAGTGGCTTTGGCTTTGCTGGTTTGGTTGAGGAAGTTGGGAAGAGCCACCGCACTCAGAATCCCCACAATCACAATCACGATCATCAGCTCCACCAAGGTGAAGCCTTTCTGCAGGGCACTTTGTTTGCGATTGGCTGTGCCGCTGAGCTTGCGCAGCAGGGCAGAGCGCAGCTGGGGACGAAGGGAAGAGGTCGTCATGGAGATGCAGGGTGGAGCTGTGTTCACCGTATGCACTGCAGATCTGCTGCACCACAAGAGTTGGCTGGGGATTGGCTGAGAGTTGGCTGAGAGTGGCCCGAAGCGCCCAGTCTGCCTAGCTTTGAGGGGCCCCTGAAGGCTGGTGGTGCCGTCGTCTCGGCCAGCTGCTTCGATTCGTCGCCACCTGCAGGCCACCAGCCTGTTGGCGGTTCTGGCGGGCTACGTGGTGCTGCTGCTGGTGAACCGGCAGCTCTCCACGCGCCTGCGCCACGACCGCCACACCGCCCAGGTGCAGGTCACCACCGCTGCCCTGCAGCAACTCCTGCCCCAGGAGGTTGATGCCACAGCGAAGCTCCAGCGCCAGATGGCGGATGTCTCCAGCCCCTCGCTGCTGGTGTGGCTGGTGCCCGAGGCCCGTGCGGCGGCTCCCAGGCTGTTGCCCATTGGTGCCACCTTTCGGGACTACACCCAGGGCAAGGCCCTGATCCATGCCGCGGATGCGGTCGTCACACCACATGGTGCGCCGCGGGATTGGCAGTTCCAGGGCCGCGCCTACATCACATCCACCCTGCCAATCAGCCTGGCCGGCCGGCCCTACCAGCTGCGGTTCCTGCAGGACTACACCCTGGAAATGGAGCAGGAGCGATTGCTCACCCTGCTGCTCGTGGCGGTGGCAGGTGGTTCAGCCCTGTTCACCTCAGCCCTGTTGCGCCTGGTGATTCACCGCGGCCTGCTGCCGCTGGATCTCCTCAGCGCCAGCCTGGCGGGCATGTCCTCCAGTTCGCTCACCACGGAGCGCCTGTCCCTCAAAGGCCAGCCCACTGAACTGCATCCCATCGCCCATGCCTTCAACGATCTGCTGGATCGCCTCGCCGAGGCCTGGGAGCACCAGCGCACCTTTGTGAATGGCGTGTCCCATGAGTTGCGCACCCCCATCACCCTGATCAGTGGCTACAGCCGCCGCCTGCTGCGCCGCGCCGATGGCCTCAATGCCGAGCAGATGGAGCAGCTGCAGCTGGTGGCCTCGGAATCTGAATCCATGGGGCGGTTGGTGAACGATCTGCTGGAAATCGCCCGCGACGATGCCGGTCAGCTGCAGTTGGCCTGTCGCCCGATCGATCCCTACGCCGTGCTCCAGGCGTTGCTGTCCCGGTTGCAGACCGCCATCGATGGCCGGCTCCAGCTGCAGCCCGCCGTTGATGGTTGTAGCCAGGTGCGTGCCGACCCGGAGCGTCTCAGCCAGTGCCTCACCAACCTGATCGAGAACGCCCTCAAATACAGCCCGCCGGGTTCGGCCATCCAGCTCGACCTGAGCAGCGAAGGCGATCAGGTGGTGTTCCACATCCGCGATCAGGGGGCGGGTGTGCCCGTGGCCGACCGTGAGCAGATCTTTGAGCGCTTCAAGCGGGGCAGCACCAGCGGCAGCACCAGTGGCCACGGCATTGGCCTGGCGGTGGTGAAAACCCTGATGGACCGCATGGGCGGGCGGGTGCTGGTAACGGATGCCCCCGGCGGCGGCGCCGACTTTCAGCTGTGGTTGCCCGCCATGCCAAGCCCTCCCTTGGAGCCCCGCCGCCCGCGCCGCTGGTTCAGCCCTGGTTGAGCAGCTGCGGCAAGGCCCCGAGGGCCTCTGTTTTCAGCAGGGTTGCCGTGGCATCGGCCTCCAGGGCCTGGGCCTGCACCGCTGGGTCGCACAGGGCCGTGATCACCACCACCCGGCCCGGGTAGCCCTGGGCCTGCAGTTGCCGCAGGGTGCCCGCACCATCCAGGCCCGGCATCATCCAATCCAGCAGCACCAGCTGCACCTCGGCCAGCCGGGGGTGGTGCAGCAGCTGCCTGCCATCGCTGCAGCGCAGCACCTCAGCCCCGAGGTCTTCCAGTTCCGCCGCCAGCAGCTCGCGGATGCGGGGGTCATCGTCCACCACCGCCACCAGCTCCGGGCTCACGGGGGGGGCTCCTTGATCGGGCCGGTCTTGAGCAGGAAGCCCAGGCCCCGCACCGTCTGAATCAGGGTGGGTTGTCCCGGCGGTTCGAGTTTGCGGCGCAGGTAGCGCACGTACACATCCAGCACGTTGCCGTCCCCGCTGAAGTGTTCGCCCCACACCCGCTCGAGCAGGCTGTCGCGGCTCTGCACCCGCCCGGGCTCCGCCATCAGGCAATGCAGCAGGGCGAATTCGGTGGCGCTCAGGTGCACGGCCGTGCCGCCGCGGCTCACCTCATGGCTGGCGGTGTTCAGCCGTAGATCGTCCAGCTGCAGCTGCTCCGTGGGTTGGCCGGGATGGGGCCCCCGCCGGGCCAGGGCCCGCAGCCTGGCCAGCAATTCTTCGATCGAGAAGGGCTTCACGAGGTAGTCGTCGGCCCCGGCATCAAGGGCCTCCACCCGATCACGCACGGCGTCGCGGCCGGTGAGCATCAGCACGGGCATGGTTTGCCCGGTGTGACGCAGCCGCTGGCACACCTCCACACCGCTGAGCTGCGGCAGCATCCAGTCGAGGATCACCAGATCCGGTGGTTGCTCGCGGATGGCCGTGAGGGCCTCCATGCCATCGCCGCAGCGGCGCACGGCGTAGCCCTCCTCCACCAGTTCCAGCGCCAGGAATCGGCACAGCTTGGGATCGTCATCCGCCAGCAGGATGGTGGTGGTTTGGCCATCAGCGGCCATCGGTGGCATGGTGAGCCGCAATGACTCCCCCCTTCTTACCCCCGTCCCCCGCGAAACGGCTGCAGAGCTGGCGTCCCGTGACGCTCTCGGGCCGCATGGCCCGCTGGGGGGTGCTGATCGTGGCGGTGTTTGCTCTGGTGGCCCTGGCGACCCCCCTGCTGATTCAGCTGGGGGTGCTGCCGGATGTGAACGCCGGCCTTGATAACCCCATCTACAGCGCTCCCTCCTGGCAGCACTGGTGTGGCACCGATCGCCTCGGCCGCGATGTGTGCACCCGCACCCTGGCCGGCAGCGGTGTGGCCCTGCAGGTGGTGTTGATCGCCCTCACGGCCGCGCTCGTGATCGGGGTGCCCCTCGGGATGGTGAGTGGCTATCTGGGGGGCTGGCTGGATCGCGGCCTGGTGCTGCTGATGGACACCCTCTACACCCTGCCGGTGTTGCTGCTCTCGGTGGTGCTCGCCTTTCTGCTGGGCAAGGGCCTGCCCAATGCGGCCGCCGCCCTGTGTGTGGTGTACGTGCCCCAATACTTCCGGGTAGTGCGCAACCAAACCGCCCAGGTGAAGGCCGAGCTGTTCGTGGAGGCGGCCCGCTCCCTGGGGGCCGGGCCGGTGTGGATCCTGCGCCACTACCTGTTCCGCAATGTGATCACCTCGGTGCCCGTGTTGCTCACCCTCAATGCCGCCGATGCGGTGTTGGTGCTGGGTGGCCTGGGTTTTCTCGGCCTTGGTCTGCCGGAAACCGTGCCCGAGTGGGGCAGTGACCTGCAACAGGCCCTCAGTGCTGTGCCCACGGGCGTGTGGTGGACGGCCCTCTATCCCGGCGTGGCCATGTTCGTGCTGGTGCTCGGCCTCTCGTTCCTGGGAGAGGGCCTCGAGAGCTGGCTCAGTGGCAGTGGCCAGAGCGGCAAGTCGGTCCGCTGATTCAGCGCCACACTGGAACCACGGAGGTGTCGCCATGCCCTGGTGGTTGTCGTTGGGCCTGTTAGCGGTTGCAGCGCTGCTGTGGACCAAAGGCCGGCGCAATCAGGATGATGTGATCGGTCTGCTGCAGGTGATCATCGCCGTGGCGGCCTTCCTGGTGGTGTTGCTGGGCGGTCGGCCGATGCTGCTGGAGCTCTCCGCCCTGGCCCTTGCACTGTGGCTGCCGCGGGCAGCCAGTTCTCAGTAGCGCAGCTTCACCGTGCGCGGCATCTCTTCGGCGATCTCCCCCTCCGCGCTGAGGGCGGGATAGGGGCGTCCCTGCCGCCGGCACCACTCCGCCACCTGGGGGTAAGCCCACTCAAACAGGATGCGCCGGTATTCAGGTTCGCCGCCCGGGATACCTTCGCCGCGGCTGGGCACCAGGCCAGCCACCTCCCGCTGGCGCAGGGCTTCAAACAGCAAGGTGGCCGCCGCCACGCTCACATTCAGGCTCTGCACCATGCCCGTCATCGGGATGAACAGGGGCTGATCCACCAGGGCCAGGGCCGCCTCGCTCATGCCCCACTTCTCGGCCCCCAGCAGGAAGCAGCTGGGCCCGGTGAAGTCGCACTGGCGGTAGTCCTTGGCGTTCACGCCCAGGTAGGTGCCCAGCGCGATCGTGGCGTCGCTACCGAAACCGGGGTAGGGGAAACGCTGCTGGCGGTAGCAGTCGTTCAGG
>CALJTZ010000112.1 GCA_937975655.1 uncultured Synechococcus sp.
GATGTGCTCCACGCCCGCCGGCACGGGGTTCTTGCCGCGGGTGAACAGGGTGAGGGCATGGCCCTCGGCCTGGAGCTGGGCCACCAGCGGCTTGCCCACAAAGCGGGTGCCACCCATCACCAGGATCTTCACGACAGGCCTTGCGGAACTGCGGGCCATTCAAACCGCTGCCCCAGCGGATCTGGTGGCCCCACACTGGGACCACATCCAGACCGCAGGCTTGATGTCACGCTTCGCCGAATTGCTGCGCTCCCTCAACAACCTCAAATTGCTGGCGGCGATCGGCCGCAGCGGCGGCGATCTGAGCAACGTGGCCGACCTGGTGGACAGCTTCCTCGACAGCCCGCAGATGGCGGACTGTGTGCGTCGCTTCCGGCAGGTGCCCGGTGGGGCCGAAATGATGGACAGCCGCTATCCCCCCTTGCAGCCCGATATCGAGCTGCTACTGCAACTGCCGGCGGGAAGCCTCGGCCATAGCTACGCCAGCCTGATTCGGCACCTCAACTACGACCCGGACTTTTTCCGCCCCCGGCCCACCACCACCGAAGCCCAGTGGCTCACCCAGCGGGTGGCCACCACCCATGACATCCACCACGTGATCAGTGGCTTCGGTACCGCCCCTGCAGGGGAAACCGGTGTGCTGGCCATCACCGCCGCCCAGATCGGCTTCCCGGCCTACGTGCTGCTCACCAGTGCCAGCCAACTGGCCAGCTTCCGCTTCCAGACGCAACGCTTTGAAGCGCTGAGCTGCGCCGTGGCCCATGGCATGGGGATCGGCCGGCAGGCCCACTGCCTGGCAGCGGCGCGCTGGGAAGACGGCTGGGAACGCCCCATCAGCGAATGGCGGCAGGAGCTGGACCTCCACGATCCGGCCGACGCCGAGCCTTACGGCCTCGACCAACAGCTCACGGCATGATCACAGCCACGAGGGTGCCGCGTCATTGGACCGCCCAAGCAGCCAACCTGGCCCGCAGTGGCGGCTATCGCCACTTCGCTCTGCTGGGGGAACGGGGCAAGGGGGCCCAGCGGGCCGTGGAACTGGAGGCGGTGCTGCAGCGCAACTTCCGACTGGTGGTGCCGCTCTGCGAGCTGCGCAACCGGCGCCTCTGGCAGCCTGGCTGGCAACAGTTACCCACCCCCGCCGCCATGCAGATCATCCCGGCCATCGACCTGCTCGATGGGCACTGCGTGCGACTGCATCAGGGTGACTACGACCAGGTGACCCGCTTCAGTGACGATCCGGTGGCCCAGGCCCTCGACTGGCAACGCCAGGGGGCCCAGCGCCTGCACCTGGTGGACCTGGATGGAGCCCGGACCGGCCAACCCGTGAATGACAACGCGGTGAAGGCCATCACCGCCGCCCTCGACATCCCCGTTCAACTCGGTGGTGGCGTGCGCAGCGCCGAACGGGCCGAGGAGCTGCTGGGCTGCGGCCTCGATCGCGTGATTCTCGGCACTGTGGCCATCGAGCAGCCCGAACTGGTGCAGCGCCTGGCCAGCCGCTATCCCGGCCAGGTGGTGGTGGGCATCGACGCCAAGGACGGCCTGGTGGCGACCCGCGGCTGGATCGAGACCAGCAGCGTCAAGGCCACGGAACTGGCCAAGAGCTTTGAAGGCACCGGGGTTGCCGCCATCATCAGCACCGACATCGCCACCGATGGGACCCTCGCCGGCCCCAACCTGGACTCGCTGCGGGCCATGGCCGAGGCCAGCAGCATTCCCGTGATCGCCTCCGGCGGCATCGGCACACTCGAACACGTGCTCTCGCTGCTCTCCGTGGCCCCTCTCGGCGTCGAGGGGGTGATCGTGGGCCGGGCGCTCTATGACGGGACCGTGGACCTGGCTGAAGCCATGGCCGCCGTGGGGCCCGAACGACTCCAGGACGCAGTCACTTCGCCTAGCGGCTCTATAACGGTGTAAGAGATACGGCCAGTTCAGTGCCTGCCACGCCAGCCAGCCCAGGGGTTGACAGCGCTTACCTGCGCTGCCGGGACCTTGGTATGCGCCTGTCGCGGCAGCGCAGGATGGTTCTGGAGCTGCTCTGGGACGAGAAGGATCACCTCAGTGCCCGCGACATCTTCGAGAAACTCAACGCCAAGGGGCGCAACATCGGCCACACCTCGGTGTATCAAAACCTGGAGGCCCTCCAGAGCGCCGGCGTGATCGCCACCCTGAAACACTTCGCCGGTTACTCCGCCGCGCGGGGCGCCCGCAACCACGGCCC
>CALJTZ010000113.1 GCA_937975655.1 uncultured Synechococcus sp.
CAGTCCAAAACCATAACACCTGATACCGCGCTCACGTCAACCCCGTGCTGACGGCGCTTCAGTCGTCGGCCTCGGGAGCCTCGCCCTCCAGGGCGGTTTCCAGGGTGGTGAGCAGCAGCACCAGCGCCGCCCGACGGTCGAGTTCGAGGCCACTCACCCGCTCCAGCCACTGACGACTGAGCACCTCGATCTCAGCAAACAGGGTGTTGCCGCTTCGCAGCAGCTCCATCACCCGATCCACGCTGGTCTCATCGGCCTCGGGCAGCGGACCCACCACGTACCGGCGTCCGTCGTCACCGATGTAAGTGAGGAGCCCGTCGGCATCGAAGATGGGACCGGCATGGGGCGTGATCGGTTGATCCTCCATGACCCCGGCGCATCTACTCCTGGTTAGCGCTGCCCGCCTCCAGCGGCAACGACCATCAGGGCTTGGGGGCGTCCGTGAATCGCCTGAACAGCCAGAATCCGAAGCCACCCCACACCCCCGTCCAGACCACGAACGTGGAGAGGGTGCCGAGCTGGCCGGTTTCGAGCGAATAGACGCCGGCCTGGATCAAGCCGGCGTCGATCAACGAGCCACCAATGCCCCACCCCAGCACCCAGGTGAGCAGAAAGCCAATCGCCTGGAGGTTGCCGGTCATGGGGCCATGGTGGCAGGGGTTACCAGGGCTCAGCCCACGCTGGCCATGTGGCGCATCAGGTCGATGCACTTGCAGCTGTAGCCCCACTCGTTGTCGTACCAGGCCACCAGCTTCACGAAGGTATCGGTGAGGGCGATGCCGGCACCGGCATCAAACACCGAGGTGCAGCTCTCGCCCAGGAAGTCGGTGCTCACCACCTCGTCCTCGGTGTAGCCGAGGATGCCGGCCATGGGACCTTCAGAGGCGGCCTTTATGGCGGCCTTGATCTGGTCGTAGCTGGCGGGCTTGGCCAGGTTCACCGTGAGATCCACCACCGACACATCCGGGGTGGGCACGCGGAAGGCCATGCCGGTGAGCTTGCCGTTGAGCTCGGGGATCACCCGGCCCACAGCCTTGGCGGCGCCGGTGGAGCTGGGGATGATGTTCTGGGCCGCGCCGCGGCCACCACGCCAGTCCTTCACCGAGGGGCCATCCACCGTTTTCTGAGTAGCGGTGGTGGCGTGGACGGTGGTCATCAACCCGTTCACGATGCCGAAGTTGTCGTGGATCACCTTGGCCATCGGCGCCAGGCAGTTGGTGGTGCAGCTGGCGTTGGACACGATGTCCTGGCCGGCGTAGCTGCTGTGGTTCACCCCCATCACGAAGATCGGCGTGTCGTCCTTGGAGGGTGCACTCATCACCACGCGCTTGGCGCCGGCATTGATGTGGGCGCGGGCGGCTTCATCGGTGAGAAAGAAGCCAGTGCTCTCGAGCACGTAGTCGGCACCCACGGCGCCCCAATTGAGGTTGTTCGGGTCGCGCTCGGCGGTGATGCGAATCGTCTGGCCGTTCACCACCAGCTGACCGTTCTCCACGCGCACCTCGCCCTGGAAGCGGCCATGGGTGGAGTCGTAGCGGAGCATGTAGGCCAGGTACTCCACATCGATCAGGTCGTTGATGCCCACGACCTGCACATCCCCCAGGGCCATGGCACGGCGGAAGGCCAGACGGCCAATGCGGCCAAATCCGTTAATGCCAATGCGGATGGTCATCGCGGCGCTCCTGAGACCCTGAGTAGATGTACTGGGGTCACCTTAAGGTCCGTCCTGCAATCAGCCGCGGCCAAGGTCCCCTTCAGCCAGGCAGCGCACCATCGCGGTCGGAGCGGAAGCGCAGCTCAAGGCCATCCAGCTGACCCGTGGCCAGGTGCACCAACTGTTCAAACACGGCATGGGTCTGGGGTGCCCCCTGGCCCATCGCTTCGCGGCTCATCAGCACCAGCTCCAACACCGGCCCCTCCACCTTCGATTGAACATCGGCAAACAGCTGCATGCGCAGATGCTCCTGGCCGCCCCGCAGCAGAGCGCTGAGGTGGGCTGGCGTGCGGTGGTCAATCTCGGCCTGCAGCTCCTGCAGCACCGGCGCAAGCCCATCGATCAACTGGGGCGCCGCCACAGCCATGCGGGGCTTGAGCACCAGCAGAAAACGGGCCATGGGCTCCAGCGGATGCTTCATCTTCGGCGATGGGCCGCCTGGATGGGTGTGAGGCTCAGGCCTCCTTCTCGCCGCCCTCAAACTGCTCGGTGAGCAAGCGACGCTGGTACTCAGCGGCCAGGGCACTGAGGTGGGCCCGGGCGGCCTCGCCCATGCTCTCCTCAATCTGATCAAAGGCCCGTCCCTCCGGGACCGGCATGCCCAGCACCAGAGCCAGGGCGTCGAACAGGCGCACCTGGTCGTTCTGCCAGGCCTGGTAGTCGCCGGCGAGATCCACCAGATCGTCCTCGGGCGCCTCCCCCTGATCCACCTCCGATCGGAGGGTCTGGATCTGGGCCAGACGGGCGGAGGTGACCACGGCATGGGCCGCGCCCAGGGCCGCGAGGGCATCGCTGGCCTCGCGCTTCAGCACAGCCAGGTCCCTGTTCAGTACAGCTTTCTCGATGGACAGTGGCGCCCGCACCCCAGGCAACTTGGCCGATTGGGCCTGCTGGCGACGATCGGCTCCCGTTGGCTCCGCCGCCACGGGAGCAGGGGGCAGGGCCGGCAGGGATTCCGGTGGACGATCCCTCTGCAAGGCGGCGCCCCAGCGGATCAGGGCCTCAGCCAGTCGTGCCCGAAGTCCCCTCCTCTCCATCGTCACCACATCCCGTCCTGTTGATCAATCTGCCGAAGCCCGGCCGATCTGGTGACTACGGAAAGCCGAAGAATCGGCACAGCTGATCGGGCCATGCAGGACGTGCCATCAGCCCAGGGCCTGCTTGAGGGCTGCCAGGCCGAACACCAGAAACAGCCCGCCACTGAGGCGATAGAGCAGTTTCTCATTGACCCGCTGGCCCATCCACTTGCCGGCGCCCACCGCCAGCCAGGTCACCAGCGCATGCCCCAGCAACGTGCCGGCCAGCAGCCCGCCAAAGCTGAACACCTTGGCGGGAGCGGTGGCCATAAAGATCGTGGTGAATTGCGTGCGGTCGCCCAGCTCTGCCACAAACACCAGGGCGAAGGCCTCCCAGATCACCGCCCAGGGGGTGGTCAGAGGGTGGCGGGTTGCGGAGGCATTGATGACGTCCTCCGCTTCTTCCGCCTCCTCCCCTGCCGCATCGGCCGTCATGCCCTGGGCATCCAGCAACAGCTTCAGGCCAAAGCTGAGAAACAGCACAGCCGCCAGCCAGGGCACCACGGCCTGGGGCAGCAACTCCCGCAGGCCATAACCCAGCCCGAGGGAGAGCAGCGTGACGGCGGTGAGGGCTGCGAAGGCGCCGATGAACACCCAGCGGGCCCGATGGCGCACCGCCAGGATCAGCGCCATGAAGAAGGTCTTATCCCCCAGCTCCGCCAGGGTGATGGCGGTGAGGCTGGAGCCGAAGGCGGCCAGGCCGGGATCGCCGGTGAGTGATGCAGGCATGTCTCATCCCTAGCTCAGGGGTGGTGAAAACGTCGTGAAGACCGCTACGCCAGGGGCACATCAACGGCCAACACGCCATGGCCTGGCTCCGCCGCGGCCAGGATGCGCGCCACTTTTAAAGTGGATCTTCAACGCAGTGGCCCATGAGCTCCAGCGCCAGCCAGCACCATGCCATTGCGCCGGCGGTGGTCGTCCGGGGCTCCCAGGCCTGGGCCGAGGCCGAGACGGCCATGACCGGCCTCTGCCGGCGGCCGTTGGTGCTGGGGCGCAGCGCGGCCACTGCAGAGCTTCGGGCTGGCCTGGTGGCCGATCTGCAGACCTGGGGGCTGCAGCCCCACCCGGCTGTGCTGCGCTTCGACTGCTGCGAAGACGACCTGCAACCGATCGCCGCCGAGGCGCAGGCCGCAGGCTGCGACGGGGTGATCGCCATCGGCGGCGGCAAGGTGCTGGATGCGGGCAAGTTGCTGGCCCACCGCCTGGGGCTGCCCTGCATCACGGTGCCCACCAGTGCCGCCACCTGCGCCGGCTGGACGGCCCTCTCCAACCTCTATTCCCCCGAGGGCGCCTTCCAGGGGGATGTGGCCCTAGCCCGCTGCCCCGATCTGCTGGTGTTTGACCACCAGCTGGTGCGGCAGGCCCCGGCCCGCACCCTGGCCAGTGGCATCGCCGATGCCATGGCGAAGTGGTATGAGGCCTCAGTGAGCAGCGGTTCCAGTAGCGATGGCCTGGTGCAACAGGCCGTGCAGCAGGCGCGGGTGCTGCGGGATCAAATGCTTCTGGAGGGCCGACAGGCCATGGAGGAGCCGGGCGGCGAGGCCTGGATCCGGGTGGCGGAGGCCTCCGGCCTCACGGCCGGCCTGATCGGCGGCATTGGTGGTGCCCGCTGCCGCACCGTGGCCGCCCACGCCGTTCACAACGGCCTCACCCAACTCCAGGCCACCCATGGGGTGCTGCACGGCGAGAAGGTGGGCTTCGGCATCCTGGTGCAACTGCGCCTCGAAGAAGGGCTTGGCGGCAACAAGCTGGCGGCCCAGGCCCGGCGCCAGCTACTGCCGTTCTTCCTCAGCCTGGGCCTACCCGTGAGCCTGGCGGACCTGGGGCTGGAGGGGGCCAGCCTGCTGGAGCTGCAGAAGGTGTGCACGTTCGCCTGCCGCCCCGATTCCGATCTGCACCATCTGCCCTTCCCGGTGGACCCGGCGGATCTGCTGGCCGCTCTGGTCAGCACCACGGCCGCCAGCACAGTTGCCACGGCCCACCACTGAACGCCGTGACCGCCAGCACACCCATGCCCCAGCGCGAGCTGGTGGAACAGGCTGCCGCCAGCCTGCTGGATCCCCAGGGGCGAGCCCTGGCCGCTGCGGTGCAGTGGTGGGAACTGCCCGGGTGGCCCGAGGCCTGGCCCGTGGCGGTACTGGGGCAAGGGCCACCGCTGCTGCTGCTGCATGGCTTTGACAGCTCCCACCTGGAATACCGGCGCCTAGCGCCCCTGCTGAGTAGCCACCATCAGCTGTTCATCCCCGACCTGTTCGGCTTCGGTTTCTGCCCCCGGCCGAGCAACGCCGCGTTCACCCCCGCCGGCGTGCTTACTCACCTGGAGGTGCTGCTGCAGCACGTGCTGCAACGCACAGGCGCCCCGAGTGTGGGGCTGATCGGAGCGTCTATGGGGGGCTCCGTGGCGGTGGAACTGGCCCGGGGGCAACCCGCTCAGGTGAACCGCCTGCTGCTGCTGGCGCCGGCGGGCCTCACCGGCAAGCCCATGCCGGTGCCACCCCTGCTGGATCAGCTGGGCACCCGCTTTCTGGCCCTGCCAGGGGTGCGCCGCGGCCTCTGCCGCAGTGCCTTTGCCGAACCCGACAGGGATGTGGGCCCGGCCGAACTGGAAATCGCCTCCCTGCACCTGCGCTGTCCCAACTGGGCCGGTGCCCTGGGGGCCTTCGCCCGCAGCGGTGGCTTCGCCGGCTGCGGTGAGCCCCTGCCGGAGCAACCCATCGCGGTGCTCTGGGGCGCCAACGACCGCATCCTGCGGGCCCCCCAGAAGCGCGCCGCCCAGGCTCTGTTAGGAGAACGCATCACCGAGCTGGCGGCCTGCGGCCACCTACCCCACATCGACCAACCCGCCACCGTGGCCCGCACCTGGCATGGCTGACGACGACACCACCCCCCAGCCCGCCGGGGCCGGGCCTGTGATGCAACTGCTGGCCAGCGGTCTGCAGTACTGGATCCGCCAGCAATGTGAGGCCGTGGAGAGCCTGGAGCTGCAACTGCACGGCTCAGCCCTGGCCCTGCTGCGGGGGCGGCTGGAGGGCGTGACCCTGGTGGCACGGCGAGTGGTGTTCAGCTCCCTGGAGATCGAGATGGTGGAGCTGCGCAGCGGGACTATCCAGGTGCAGGTGGGCAAGCTGCTCAAGGGGCAGGCCCTGCAGCTGGAGCATCCCTTTGACATCCGTGGCTACGCCGCCTTCACGGGTCCGGGATTGAGTCGCTCCCTGAGCACACCCCATTGGCGCTGCCTGGGCGATGCCCTGGTGGATGGGCTGATGGGCCTATCGCCGCTGCAGAGCCTGCAGGTTGAACGCGACCGCTTGGTGCTCGCCGCCCAGGACCGACGCTGCGACACCGTGCCCAGCGCTGTGGACGGCACCCTGGAACTGCGCACCGACGCCAACGACCACACCTTCAGGCTGCCCGGCGACCCCAACATCCGGATCGAGGCAGCCAACCTCGAAGGCGGCATGCTGCAGCTGCATGGCACGGCCCGGGTGTCGCCCTAGCGGACCCGATCGGCCTCAGCGAATCAGCGGCAGCAGCAGGGTCACCACGTAGAAGAACACCGCTGGCGTGAACAAATAGCTGTCGATCCGATCGAGGATCCCGCCATGGCCCGGCAGGAAATCGCCGGAATCCTTCACGCCGGCATCGCGCTTCATCATCGATTCGGTGAGATCACCCACCAGGGCAAACACCGCCACCACACCCCCCAGCAGCCCGCCCACGGCCCAGCCCCAATTCCAGCCCAGCAATTCGCCAAAGCCCCCCCCCAGCAGCACGGCACAGGCCACCCCACCCAGGGCACCCTCCACGGTTTTGCCGGGGGAGATTGGCGAGAGCGGATGCCGGCCATAGCGCCGGCCGATCACGTAGGAGCCGATGTCCGTGGCCACGATCAACAGGCAGGCCATCAGCATCAGCACCATGCCCGGGTTCAGAGGGGGCCAGCCCACGGGCCAGCTCGCCAGTCGAGGGGCCAGGGCCAGATCGGTGAGGTCCCGCAGGCGGATCCAATGGCTGGGCAGAAAACCGAGGTAGAAGAGGCCGAAAATCGAGGCGGCAATGTCGGCGATGGTGCCGGTAACCGGCTGCAGCAACAGCCATCCGCAGATTGCCGCACCGGAGAGGGGCAACACGGCAGCCGCCAGATCCGACGCAAAACCCACGCCAGCGGCATCGCCCCCGTGGGCCCACTGGGTGGTGATCAGCAGCAGCTGGCACAGCACCAGAGTGGTTTTGAAGGCGGGCCGAATGCCCTTGAACTGGGCGAGGCGGAAATACTCGAGCAGGCCCAGGTGCACCATCACCCCCAGGGCCACGGTGAGCCACCAGCCGCCCAGCCCCACCACCAGCAGCCCGAAGGCCCCGGCGGCATAGCCGCTGAGCAAACGCTGGGGCGAGGTGCGGGACCGGGGAGCGGGGATCAAGGGCGCTCCGCGGCGATCAGAAACAGCGGTTCGGCCGCCGCCAGTCGCGCCTGGCTGCCGCGGCGCTGCATGCGATGCACGGTGGCCTGCACCACCTGGAGATCCACGGCCTCCAACTGGCCCAGGGTGTCGGTGGCATCCACCAGACCCTCCAGGCTCGCGGTGCTGATCACCAGGCGGCCAGCCGGCACGAGGGCTTCCCACACCTGGTTGAGCACCGTGCGGAGGGGGCGGCCCACCTCGAGCAGCACCCGGTCGGGCTGGGGGGGCAACTGAGCCAAGCCCTCGGGCGCATCGCCCGCATGGATGTGCAGGTTGGCCATACCGAAGCGGCGGCGGTTGCGCTCCAGCAACTCGATGGCATCGGGGTCACGCTCCAGGGTGTGCACCTGGCCGGCGGGCATCAGCCGGGCGATCTCCAGGGCGAGGGCACCGGTGCCGCCTCCCACGTCCCACACGAGCGAATCCGGCCGCGGCCGCAAGTGAGCAAGCAGCATCACCCGCTGCTCCATGGGCGTGGGGCTGAAGCCCGGCGCGTCGGCGAACACGGCATCGGGCAACCCCGGCGTCACGAAGTCCCACTGGAAGGGGCCATCGCCTGCCGCCCGCATCGCCCTCCTCATTCCGCCACAACCCTCACCGTATCAGCGATCTGGCCGGGCCAGAGCGACTGTTGCAACCGCAGCCAATCGGCCCGGGGCGGATCGATCCGCTCGCCGGGAATCAGCAGCGGAATCCCCGGGGGATAGGGGCACAGGGGCTCCGCCGCCAGCCGGCCCGCTGCCACCGCCAGGGGCACCACCACCGCATCCGCGCGCCAGGCCTGCTCGAGGGGCAGCTCCGGCGTGGCCACCAGGGGCAGCGGCGGCGCCGTGAACGCTGGCAGGGGCGATCCCCCCAGGGCATCCCGCAGCTGCACCAATCGCTTGGGCAGCAGCCGCAGCACCCGCCGGCTGGGCCGCATGCCCAGACAAAAGGTGAGGCAGCCGGGTTCGGGCAACTCGGCAGTCACACCGCGCTGCATCAACCACCCATCCGCCTGCAGGCCATTGATACCCAGCACTGCGGTGTTCCAGGTGAGGCGCAGGCGGTCCTGGTTGTCCAGCAGGGTCAGGCCCTGGCGCTGGAGCCGCTGGCGCAGGCGCTCGGCGAGATTGAGGGCCCTGGCCAGTTGCCGGCGGCCGGCATCGGCGTGCAGATGCTGCAGGGCCGCCTCGCTGGAGGCCAGCAGCAGGCCACTGGGGCTGGAGGTCTGCAACCACAGCAGGGCCCGTTCCAGGCGGGCCGCCGTGACCCGCTCACCTGCCCCCTGGAGCAGCACCGCACTCTGGGCCAGGCCACCGGCCGCCTTCTGCAGCGACTGCACCACCAGATCAGCCCCACAGCTCAGGCCACGGGGGGGAAGACGGGGATCCAGGCCCAGATGGGCACCATGGGCCTCATCCAGCAGCACCGGCAGCTGGCGGCGATGGGCGCAGGCGATCAGGGCGGGTAGATCCCCCACCAGGCCCTGGTAGCTGGGCGACACCAGCACCAGGGCCGCCAGGGGTCCCTCCGCCAGGGCGGCCGTGATCACCCGCTCGAGATGCTCGGGCGTGGGCGGCCGCCACAGCCCGGTGGCAGGGTCGAAGGGCAGGTTGAACAACACCGGCCGCAGCTGCCCGAGCAGGCAGCCATGCAGCAGAGAGCGGTGCAGGTTGCGCGGCAGCAACACCCGGTCCCCCGGCTGGGCCAACCCCAGCAGGGCAGCCTGCAACAGGCCACTGGCACCGTTCACCCCAAACCAACAGCGCTGGGCGCCCAGAAGCTGGGCGAGCGCGGCCTGGCTCTCTGCCACGGCCCCTTCCGCCTGCAGCGGACCGCCGATCTCAGGCAGCTCCGGCAGATCCCAGCTGCCGGGCCGACGCCGCAACAGCGCCCGCAAGCCAGGGGCCAGGCCACGGCCACGACCGTGGGCTGGCAGGTGCAGCGGCAGTGGTGGGGCCGCCTGGTGCAGCTGATCCAGCAGGCCCATGGCCATCAGGGCAGTGTTCCTAGAGTTTGCAGCTCCCGTTGTGCAGCAGCTCGCCTTGGCCACGCCCCCGTTCAGCTACAACCCGGGGCGCGACCTGCGCTGGCTGCTGCTGCGTCCCTGGACCCTGGTGGGCCGGCTGGTCGTGGTGGTGTGGCAACTGCTGAGCCTGGCCGTGGTGCTGCTGGTGCAAGGGAACAGCAGCGACAGCGCGGTGCAGCAGCGGCTGGGCAAACGCATCCTCACCACCCTCACAGGGCTGGGGCCCTGTTTCATCAAGGTGGGACAGGCCCTCTCCACCCGCCCCGATCTGGTGCGTCGGGACTGGCTGGATCAACTCACCCAGCTCCAGGACAACCTGCCCGCCTTCCCCCACGCCATCGCCCTGCGCACCATCGAGGAGGACCTGGGGGCCCCTGTAGAGACCTTGTTCGAGGAGTTCCCGAACTACCCCGTGGCCGCCGCCAGCCTTGGCCAGGTTTACAAGGCAAGGCCCGTGGGTGGCCCCTGGGTGGCCGTGAAGGTGCAGCGCCCCAACCTCACCTATCAACTGCGTCGCGATCTGGTGTTGATCCGGCTGCTGGGGGTGATCGCTGCGCCGCTGCTGCCGCTGAACCTGGGCTTTGGCCTGGGCGAAATCATCGATGAATTCGGACGCAGCCTGTTCGAGGAAATCGATTACCGCATGGAGGCGGATAACGCCGAGCGCTTCGCCCGCCTGTTCCAGAACAACCCGGCTGTCGTGGTTCCGCGGGTAGATCGCTCCCTTTCGGGCCAGCGGGTGCTGACCACCAGCTGGATCAACGGCACCAAACTGCAGGAGCGTCAGGAACTCGAGGCCCAGCGCCTCGATCCAGCCGCCCTGATCCGCACGGGGGTGATCGCCGGCCTGCAGCAACTGCTGGAATTCGGCTATTTCCACGCCGATCCCCACCCGGGCAACCTGTTCGCCCTGCCGGGCAAAACCGGGGCCCTGGGCCATGTGGCCTATGTGGACTTTGGGATGATGGACTCGATCAGCGACAGCGATCGCCTCACCCTCACCGGGGCCGTGGTGCATCTGATCAATCGCGATTTCGCCGGCCTGGCCCAGGACTTCGTGGCCCTCGGCTTCCTCAATCCCAAGACCGAACTGGCACCGATCGTGCCGGCCCTGGAGGAGGTGCTTGGGGGCGCCCTGGGCGACAACGTGGGCTCCTTCAACTTCAAGGCGATCACCGATCGCTTCTCGGAGTTGATGTATGCCTATCCCTTCCGAGTGCCCGCCCGCTTCGCCCTGATCATCCGGGCGGTGGTGAGCCAGGAAGGCCTGGCCATGCGCCTGGATCCCAGCTTCCGGATCATTCGGGTGGCCTACCCCTACGTAGCCAAACGCCTGCTGGCCGGGGACACCGCCGAAATGCGCGAAAAACTCCTGGAGGTGATCTTCGACGCTGAGGGGCGCCTGCAACTGGAGCGGCTCGAGAGCCTGCTGGCGGTGGTGGACAGCGACGACAGCCAGGCCGGCGCCAGCCTGCTGCCGGTGGCGGGAGCTGGCTTGAAGCTGCTGCTCGGCAAGCAGGGCAGCAGCTTGCGCCAGCGCCTGCTGCTCACCCTGGTGCGCGACGACCGCCTCAACACCGAAGACCTGCGCGGCCTGATGGAACTGATGGGCCGAACCTTCTCACCCCGGCGCTGGGCCGAGAGGGCCGTGAAACGCCTGAATCCGCTGGCGGCCTAACCCTGCTGGATCAGCCTGCAGGAATCAAAAACCAGCAGATGGCGATTGAGACACTGCCCAACAACACAACCAGCACGGGCCAGACATCGTCAATGCGGCTCAGGCGCTGAAGCTGGGCACTGGCTAGCGACTCATCCATCAGACCAGCAGCAGGCAATCCACCAGGAACCGCCTGAGCGGCAACAGATTCAAGCTCGCTGTAGCGCCTACCAATCCAAATCACCAACACAAATGCGATCACCGCCACGCTCATCAGGCCGTAGTCGGTGGAAAAAAGGTCGATCCAAGCTTTCATGGGTTTACTCCTATCAATTGCAATGCCCCTACTTTGCACCGTCTCAACGCTTGTCGCACTGATCTACATCAAGGCTTAGGGGATTCGTGGCTCAGGCAAA
>CALJTZ010000114.1 GCA_937975655.1 uncultured Synechococcus sp.
CCGATCTAAGACCCAGAGCCGCTGGGGCCCCCGGCTGCCGTGGATCGTGGGCAGTGCCGTGCCCCTGGGTATGGCCATGGCCCTGATGTGGTGGTTGCCACCCGGCAACCAGTGGGTGAAGTTCGCCGTGTTCGTGGCCATCTCGATCGTGGCCAACAGCCTCTACACCTGCGTCAACCTGCCCTACTCGGCCCTGGCCGCTGAGCTCACCACCGACGTGTCGCTGCGCACGCGGTTGAACACCTCGCGCTTCACCGGCTCAATCATTGCCGGGCTGGTGGGGATCGTTCTCGGTGGACTGCTGTTGCGTGACCACCAGAACGCTTCCAGCTACTGGCAGGTAGGGATGCTCTCAGGGCTGCTGATCACCGCCTCCACCCTCCTGTGCGGCTGGGGCATTGCCCCGATGGCGCGCCATTGCCAGAAACCCGAGGCCCAGAGCGGCACCACCCGCCGGCTGCTCAAACGGGTCCGCCAGAACGGTCGCTTCGTGCGGGTGCTGGGGCTCTACCTGCTGCTGTGGTGCGCCCTGCAGGTCATGCAGACCGCCGCGCTGATCTACCTGCCCGTGGTGATGCACGTGCCGGAGGGCTGGAGCAACTGGATCCTGCTGCCCTTCCAGGTGAGCACCCTGGTGGGTTTGCAGGTGTGGACCAGCGTGGCCCACCGCCGCGGCCGCATCCAGGCCCTGCACTGGGGCACCTGGCTGTGGATCGCTGGCTGCCTGATCGCCATGCTGCTGATCCCCCTCGACACGGCCATCGCCCCCCTGGGCTCCCTCGCCAACGGCCTGCGGCTCTCGGCCCTGCTGGGGGCCATCCTGCTGGTGGGTCTCGGGGCCTCCACGGCCTACCTGATCCCCTGGGCCCTGCTGCCGGATGCCATCGATGCCGACCCGGAGAAACCGGCTGGGCAATACAGCGCCTGGATGGTGTTCACCCAGAAGATCTGCATCAGCTTTGCCCTGTTCTTCTTCGGCAACCTGATGAGCCTCAGCGGCTATGTGGCTAGCCGCGGCATGGTGCAACCCGACAGTGCCCTGGTGGCGATTCGGCTTTGCATGGGCATCATTCCGGCCGTGCTGGTGGTGCTGGGCCTGGTGGTGATGCGCCATTGGCCGGAAAAGGGCCTCCACCTCCAGCACCAACTCCCGCTGCGCTGATGCCACGTTCCGTTCCCAAGTGGCTACGGCCCCGCTGGCTCACGCGTCTCGGCGAGAGCGCCCTGATTGGTGGCCAAGCCGTGGCGGCCATCGCCCGCGGCCAGGTGGGCTTCACCGACCTGATGGCCGAGCTGATGGAAGCCGGCCCCGGCAGTTTTCTGATCGTGCTGATCACGGGACTGGCCGCTGGCACGGTGTTCAACATTCAGGTGGCCGCGGAGCTCAGCAAACAGGGTGCCGGCGCCACCGTGGGCGGGATCCTGGCCCTGGGGCTCTCGCGCGAGATCGCGCCGATCCTCACAGCCACGCTGATGACCGGCAAGGTGGCCACCGCCTATGCCGCCCAGCTGGGCACCATGAAGGTGACGGAGCAGATCGACGCCATCACCATGCTGCGCACCGATCCGGTGCAGTACCTGGTGGTGCCGCGGGTGCTGGCGATGTTGATCATGACCCCGGTCCAGTGCCTCCTGTTCTTCTGGGTGGCGGTGTGGTCGGGTCAGCTGAGCAGCACCGCCCTCTACAACATTCCGCCCTCGGTGTTCTGGAACTCCGTGCGCACCTGGATGGAGCCCTCAGACCTGCCGGGCATGCTGGTGAAGGCCGTGGTGTTCGGCCTGCAGATCGCCGTGATTGCCTGCGGCTGGGGGCTCACCACCCGGGGCGGCCCCAAGGAGGTGGGCACCAGCACCACGGGGGCCGTGGTGATGATTCTGGTGACCGTGTCCCTGATGGATGTGGTGCTCACCCAACTGCTCTTTGGCGACTGACCATGACACCGGCCGAACCGCTGCCCAACCCCAACGACGGCGTGATCCTGGCGCCGCGGCCCTGGGTACCCCTGGGGGTGGTGGCCCTGGGCCTCGCCTGCCTGGCGATCAACCCCTGGGCGGCCCTGGTGGTGAGCCTGTTCGGCCTGGTGCTGCTGCTGCAGAGCCAGCTGCTGCGCCTGCAGTTCGCCAGCACCGAACTGCTGGTGTGGCGGGGCACCAGCGTGCTGCGGCGCTTCCCCTACAGCGAGTGGCTGGGCTGGAGGCTGTTCTGGCAGCCGGTGCCGGTGCTGTTCTATTTCCGCGAACAGCGCAGCATTCACCTGTTGCCGGTGTTGTTTGATGCCACCACCCTGCGCGAACAGCTCAACCAACACCTGAGCCATCTGCCATGAGCGACACCCCCATCGCCCCCACCCCGGAGCCCTCGAGCGAGGCAACCGCTCCCTGGATCGACCTGGCCCTCAGCGAGCTCCGCCAGAAGCGCGCCGCCCTGGAGGAGGAGATCCAGGAGCTGGAGCGGCGCCGCGCCCAACTGCAGCAGGAGATCAGCAGCACGTTCGCCGGGCAATCGGATGCCATCGCCCGCCGGCTCAAGGGCTTCCAGGACTATCTGGTGGGAGCGCTGCAGGAACTGGCGGTGTCCGCCGAGCAGATGGAACTGGTGGTGCAGCCGCTGGTGGTGCAGCCCTCGCCCCTGGATCAGGTGGCCGCGGCAGCACCTGCGGAGGCCGCAGCCGGCATTAGCGCCCCTGCCGCGGCCGCCGGGCTGTTCAGCCAGGACGAAGACCTGATCCGTGCCCGCCTGGCGGAGTTCCAGGGCCAGCCCGACTTCTACGCCGATCCCTGGAAGCTGCGCCGCAGCCTGGAGCCCTCGGCAGCGGCCCTGCTGGAGGACTGGTTCCTGAGCCAGGCGGGGCGAGGCGCCCAGCCCAGCACCGGCAGCCGCAACCGCAATGCCCTGGTGACAGCCGCCGCCATCGCCATCCTCGGGGAGCTCTATGGCGAGCGCTTCCAGACCCTGGTGCTGGCGGGGCAACCCGAGCGGCTGGGGGAATGGCGCCGCGGCCTGCAGGACTGCCTGGGCCTCAACCGTGAGGACTTCGGCCCCAACAGTGGCGTGGTGCTGTTTGAGCGGGCCGACGCCCTGATCGAGCGGGCCGATCGCCTCGAAGAGAGGGGCGAACTGCCCTTCATCGTGGTGGATGCGGCCGAACAGGTGGTGGATGTACCAGTGCTGCAATTCCCCGTGTGGCTGGCCTTCGCCGCTGCCCCATCCGAACTCGCCTTGGAGGACGACCTGCTGTGATCCTGATTCTCTGCACCCTGCTGGCGGGCTATCTGCTGGGCTCGATCCCCAGTGGCTACATGGCGGGCCGCTGGCTCCGGGGCGTTGACATCCGCAGCCTGGGGTCCGGCTCCACCGGGGCCACGAACGTGCTGCGCCAGTTCGGCAAAGCCCCGGCCCTGGTGGTGTTTCTGGTGGATGTGCTCAAGGGCACCGCCGCGGTGCTGCTGGCCAAGGCCCTGCTGCAACCCCTGGCGATCACCCCCACCAGCGACTGGTGGGTGGTGGCCACCGGCCTGGCCGCCCTGGCGGGTCACATCTGGCCGGTGTGGCTGGGGGGCCGCGGCGGCAAGGCTGTGGCCACGGGCCTGGGCATGCTGCTGGGCCTCACCTGGCCAGTGGGCCTGGCCTGCTTCGGCATCTTCCTGGCGGTGATCAGCGTCAGCAGGATCGTGTCGCTCTCCAGCGTGATCGCCGCCCTCAGCCTGCCGCTGCTGATGCTGGGCTCCTTTGCCAGCAGCGGCACCGGCCTGCGTCCGGCCTACCTCGCCCTGGCCCTCGTGGCCGCGGTACTGGTGATCTGGCGCCACCGCAGCAACATCGAACGCCTGTTGGCCGGCACCGAACCCAGGCTGGGCCAGAAGAAGCTGGGAGGCTGAGGGCTCAGGCCAGCTGGCGGCTGCGCTCCGCCGCAGCCAGCACCGCCTCGAGCAAGGCGGAACGCAAGCCGGCCCTCTCCAGCTGGCGCAGGCCGGCGATCGTGGTGCCACCGGGGCTGGTCACCATGTCCTTGAGCTGGCCGGGATGCAACGCCTGCTGATCCAGCAGGGCCGCCGTGCCGGCCAGGGTGCGATGGGCCAGGTGCTGGGCCAGCTGGCGCGGCAGGCCAGCGGCCACGGCACCATCGGCCATGGCTTCGGCCATCAAGGCCACAAAGGCAGGGCCGGACGAGGTGAGGGCCAGGAAGCCATCCAGTTGGGGCTCGGGCAGCTCGAACACAGCGCCCACCTGGCGGAACAACTGCAACACCCAGGCCCGCTGCTCCGGGCTGACGCCCTCACCCCAGGCCAGACCCGTGAGGCCCGCCCCCACCAGGCAGGGGGTGTTGGGAACGGCCCGCACGATGCGACGGCCCGGGAACAGGCGCTGCAGCCGCGCCAGCGTCACCCCAGCCAATACCGACACGAGCAGTTGGGGTTCAGCGGAGGGCTCGGGCGCCGGGGCCGCCGCCGCCACGGCGTCGAGCAGCTGCGGCTTCACCGCCAGCAGCAACGCAGGGGCCCCCCAGGCCTCTGCCGGATCGGTGGCCACCGCCAGGCCGGGGCGGGCAGCAGCAAGGCGCTCCGCCGAGCCCTGGGTCGCCACCACGGCGCGCACGCTGGCTTGGGGCACCAGGCCGCTGTCGATCAAGGGAAACAGCAAGGCCTGGGCCATGCGGCCCAGGCCGATCACCCCGAAGGTGGAGGGGGAGAAGCTGCTCAAGGAATGCGGGGACCGGAACTCAGCCGACGCTAGCCCCGAAGTCCGAACGGCCCCAGGCGGGGCTAGGGGCCGCTTCCTGCTCCTGGGGCGTCTCGCGGGACACGATCGTGGGGGAGGAGGCCTCCTCGCTGGCGGCGGTGGTCACCGTCACACAGCTGGGGGCGAACAGGAAGATGCTCTCGCCCACGCGCTCTTGATGGCCGTCGATGGCGAAGGTGCCACCGGCCACGAAATCCACCGCGCGCTGGGCCTGATCGGGCTCCATCATCGTGAGGTTGAGGATCACGGTTTTGCGCTCACGCAGGGCCTGAATCGCCCGGGGCATCTCATCGAAGCTGCGGGGCTCCATCAGCGTCACTTCAGCGGCCGAGGAGGAAATCCCCGGCATGCCGATCACATTGCTGCCGGCGAAGGGGTCCACCGCATCGAAATCGCTGGTGAGGGCCAGGGCGCCCGGACGAGTGGTGGAGCTGGTTTCGGGCACATCGGCCTGGTCGTACTCGAGATCGTCATCGTCGTAACCGTCCAGGTAGTCGTCACCGGAGACGACAGCGCGCAGGCGGGAGAACAACGACACCTTGGAACCTCGAGCTTGGCTATTGACCTGAATAGCGTCCCACGTCAGCCCTGGCAAGGCTTGGGGCCAAACAAAACGGAACCGAGCCGCACCCAGGTGCTGCCGGCCGCCGCCGCCTCGGGCCAATCGCCGCTCATACCCATCGACAGCTCCGCCAGGCCCAGCTCCTGCGCCAGGACTGCGCACTCGCCGAACAGGGCCCGGCGCTCGTCGGCGCTGAGACCGAGGGGAGCCATGGTCATCAGCCCCACGATCCGCACCCCCGGCAACTGCTGGAGCTGGGGCCACTGCTGCCGCAACTCCGGCGCCGAGAAGCCGGTTTTGCTGGGATCCGGGCGCAATTTCACCTGCAGGAACACCGCGGGCTGGCAGCCCTCCTCGGCGGCGATGCGGGCCACCCGTTCCGCCAGGGCCAGGGAATCGAGCGAGTGGATCGTGCCGAACTGGCGCAGCACGGGGCGCACCTTGTTGGCCTGCAGCCGGCCGATGAAGTGCCAATCCAGGGCCGCCAAATCGCCCAGGGCCTCCTGCTTGGGGAGGGCCTCCTGCAGCCGACTCTCCGCAAAACTGCGTTGGCCCAGGGCCGCCAGGGCGCGAATGGCCGCCGCCGAATGCCCCTTGCTCACCGCCAGCAGGCGGGTGCCGGGGGGGAGCTGGGCCCGCAGGGCCTGAAACCGCTCCGCCAGGGACGCAGCAGCGGCGGCAGCGAACTCAGACAAGGCGTCAGATGAAAGTCTGGTCGAACAATTGTCGCCAGCGGGCATGGGCTTCGGGCCCCTCCCGGCGGGCCCGGGCCAGGTTCTGTTCAGCCAGGTGCCGTGCATCCATGAGCGGAAGCACCTCAAATTGGGCCCCGCGCTCCTGCAGGGTCACCACAAAAAACATGCGCTGGGCATAGAGCGTCGCGTAGAGATCGCGCCCTTCTCCGGCTTCAGCAACGCGATACAGCAAGCCAAACGTGGGGTGGTTGAGGTAGCGCTCCGTGCTCACGGGTTCTGTCGGGAGGGATACCAATCAGAGGGCACCGTACTTCCACCGCAGTCCCAGCATCACCACCAAGCCCAAGCCCACCAGCAGCTGCAGGCCCTTGGAGGACACGCCGTTGCGCTGTAACTGGGCGGGGGTGATCCACTGACCACCCCTGGCCAACAGGGATTCAGCCCCCTGCTCGGCCCGCAACAACACATTGGCCAGCAGCCGCTCCCCCAGGGCAAGCACCAAGCCGAGGGAGGCTTGCCATCCCAGGCGGCGCAAGTTCACCGAGCGCGTCGCAATCGAACGCAACAAATTCTGGAATTCCTCCTGCACCAGGGGCAGGAATCGCAGCGCCAACAAGAGCGTGAACCCCAGCCGATCCACCGGCACCCCCAGGGGCCGCAGGGGCGCCATACACCAGGCCAAGGCCCACACCAGGGCTTCCGGCGGTGTGGTGAGCAGCAACAGATTGGCGCTCTGAATGAGGGTGAACAACAGGGTGGCGCCATTGATGCCGAGCTCCGCGGAGCGACGCGTGATCACCAGGGGCCCCAGGGGCACCGGCCCCAACTGCAGCGGACCCCAGCGCAGCAGCTCCCAGGGGGTGCCGCTACGGCTGACGGGCTCGCCACCGGGCGACGCCGGCGCCAGCCGCAACTCTTCCGGCGGACGCTGCAGCTGGGCTGGGGCCACGCCCCCCGCCGGCAGCAGGGCCGACAGCCCGCCCACTAGCAGGGCCAGGACCAGCAGCACCGGCAGGCTCTGCCGCCAGAGGCGCCAGGGCAAGCCGCTGAAGGCGGTCACCAGCAACAACAGCCCCACCAGGGCCAGGCGCCAAACGGGCCCCGCCAGGATCGGGGTGAGCAGAAAGGCGAGGGTCCAGGCCAGCTTCAGGCGCGGATCCAGGCTCCGCAGCCAGCTGCCCGTGCCATCGACGTACTGGCCGATGGGAAGCTGCCGCAACCAATCCATCTAGGCGTATCCCTGCGACAGCCCTCGAACCTCAGCGGCCGCGGGCCTGTTGACGTGCCAGGTCCTTCTCGGCATCGCGCTCCTGCTTGCCACGCCAGAAGAGCTTGAGGGGGGAACCTTCAAAACCGAGGCCTTCGCGGATCTGGCGTTCGACGTAGCGACGGTAGGTGTCACCGAACAGCTTGGGGTCGTTGACGAACAGGGTGAAGCTCGGGGGCCGGGTGGCCACCTGGGTGCCGTAGTAGATGCGGCCCTGGCGACCACCCCGGCTGGTGGGGGGCGAACGCCAGCTCACTGCCTCGCGCAACACCTCATTCACCACCGACGTGCTCACCCGGCGGCGGTGCTGCTCCACCGCCACGGTGGCGATGGCAAAGATGCTGTCCACCCGCTGGCCGGTGAGGGCGGAGGTGAACACCATGGGGGCCCAGTCGAGGAAATAGAGCATGGAGCGCAGCTCCTTCTCCATGGCCGGCATGGTGTGGCTGTCCTTCTCGATGGCGTCCCACTTGTTCACCACGATCACGCAGGCGCGGCCGTCTTCTTCAATCCGCCCCGCCAGGCGCTGATCCTGTTCGGTGACCCCATCGAGGGCATCGATCACCAACACGCACACATCGGAGCGCTCGATCGCCTTGAAGCTGCGGTTGATGCCGAAGTATTCGGGGCCGTAGCTGACGCTGCGGCGGCGGCGAATCCCGGCGGTATCGATCAGCTTCCAGGGCTTGCCCTCGCGCACGATGTTGGTGTCAATCGTGTCGCGGGTGGTGCCACGGATCGGACTCACGATCGCCCGCTTCTCCCCACACACCGCGTTGAGGAGGCTCGATTTGCCCACGTTGGGGCGGCCGATGATCGCCATCTGAATCGGCTCCTCACCCTCCTGCTCCTCCACGGGCGGCAGATAACCCACCACCTTGTCGAGCAGATCGCCAGTGCCGGCACCGTGGATCGCGGACACGGGATAGGGCTCACCCAGGCCGAGGCTCCAGAACTCCGCGGCCATGGCCAGGCCGGCATCGGGCGACTCGCACTTGTTCACCGCCAGCAGCACGGGCACCTTCTGGCCCCGCAGCCATTCGGCGATGGATTCATCGGCCGCAGTGAGGCCCTGCTGGCCGTCGGCGATCACCACCGCCACGGCGGCTTCCGCCAGGGCCAGGTTGGCCTGCTCACGGATCTCCGGCAGGAATTCACTGTCGTCGTCGAACACCAGGCCACCGGTATCCACCACGCGGAAGGTGCGATCCCCCCAGTAGCCCTCCTGGTAGGTGCGATCACGCGTCACACCGGGTTCGTCGTGCACGATGGCCTCACGGCTCTTGCACAGGCGGTTCACCAGGGTGGATTTGCCCACATTGGGCCGCCCAATGATGGCGACGACAGGAAGCGCCAAAACGGCTTATCTCAACAACTTGTCCTGTTGTCGACCCTACAGGCCGGCGAAGCCGAATTCATTCCACACGTCTCAGACCGAGACACGGCGAGTCTCGCTAGGGCGTGGGGGTTCCGTCTCCCGCCCTCGCTCGCGCGAGCCTCCGCCATGGTGGACCTCATCGCCGCAATCGTGGTCGACCTGTCCGACCAGAAGCTCTACGCCTACAACCAGCAGCAGCAGCTGGTGCGCACGGTGCTGGTGAGCACCGGCAAGGCCTCCAGCCCCACCCCCACCGGCGTGGGCCAGGTGTACAGCAAGCATCCATCGATCACCATGCGCGGCCGGGGCTATGTGGCGCCGGCGGTGCCCTGGGCGCTGTGCGTCAGCGAGAACGGCGCCATCTGCCTGCATGGAGCCCCCTGGCAGGAGGCGGCCGGTGAGCGCTTTGGCGTGCCCCGCAGCCACGGCTGCGTGCGGGTGCCGAGCCCCCATGCCCGCTGGCTCTACGAGAACACCCCCGTGGGCACGCCGGTCACCATCCAGGTGTGATCAGCTGATCGGCCGATCGCCGGGATGGCCCAGCACCGGGTCAGCAGGCTCATCCAGCAAGGGCGGCAACGGCCCGGTGGCGGGCAGGGGCTCCCCCCGCTCGGCCAGATGGGCCAGCAGCCAGTTCACCGCCGTGGCACGGCGGGTGCGGCGCGGGTAGAGCTCACCGATCCGGTAGCCCGCAAAGCCCAGCTGCTCCTTGAGCAGTTGCTTGTGCTCTTTGGCGATGGAGCGGGTGAGCTTCACGCTGGGGGGCCGCTCGGCGATGAACTGGGGCTCGATCGGGAACGACTCCCGCCAGTCCCCCCCCGTGGCCGGGCCCGCGCTCCAGGTGCCGGAGCCATCAGGCACATACCCCAGGCGCGGCCAGATCAGCTCACACACGAAGCGATCACTGGTGCGATCAGCCAGCACCGCCTCCAGCAGCGCACGGCTCAGGGGGTAGGCATCGGGCGTGGTGGCGGCTTCCACAGAGTGCTGGCGGCCTGGAGCCCCTCCAGAATGGCGCCACGATGACCAGCCCTCCCCACCCTTCGCCGGATCTGGTGCTGCCCGGCAACGGCACGGCCCGGCGCCTGCGCTGCCGGGTGCTGCAATCGCCCCTGGCCGGGGTGAGCGATCGCATCTTCCGGGGACTGGTGCGGCGCTGGGCGCCCGACGCCCTGCTGTTCACCGAGATGGTGAATGCCACCAGCCTGGAGCTGGGCTTCGGGCTGCAGAAGGTGGAGGAGCTCCGCCAGGAAGCTGGCCCGATTGGGGTGCAGCTGTTCGATCACCGGCCGGAGGCCATGGCCGAGGCCGCACGGCGGGCGGAAGCCAGCGGCGCCTACCTGATCGACATCAACATGGGCTGCCCGGTGAAGAAGATCGCCAAAAAGGGCGGCGGCAGCGGCCTGATCCGCGATCCCGATCTGGCGGCCCGCATCGTGGACACCGAGGCCGCGGCCGTGCAGATCCCCGTGACGGTGAAGACGCGGCTGGGCTGGTGCGGCGCTCCCAACGCCGGTGCCGTGGCCTGGTGCCAGCAACTCGAGACTGCCGGCGCCCAGCTGCTCACCCTGCATGGCCGCACCCGGGAGCAGGGCTTCAAGGGCCAGGCCGACTGGCCCACCATCGCCGCGGTGAAGGCGGCCCTCACCATCCCCGTGATCGCCAACGGCGATGTGACGAGCCCCGAGGATGCCCTGCGCTGCCTGGAGATCACCGGCGCCGATGGCGTGATGGTGGGCCGGGGCACCATGGGCGCCCCCTGGCTGGTGGGCCAGATCGATGCGGCCCTCAGTGGCCGGCCCATTCCTCCCACCCCCGCGGCCCTCGAGCGCATCCAGCTGGCCGCCGAACAGCTCGCGGCCCTGGTGGCCGCCAAGGGCGACCACGGGCTGCTGATCGCCCGCAAACACATGGGCTGGACCTGCCAGGGCTTCACCGGCGCCCCCCAGCTGCGCCATGCCCTCATGCGTGCGCCCACACCAGCCGAGGCCCTGGAACTGCTGCAGCGGGCGCAGGCGTCGCTGGTGGGCTAACCGCCGGCTCCCATCTGCCACAGGTCGCGGCTGCCGGTGATGGCCTGAACGGCCAGCAGCACCGCCATCAGCACCGCCGCGCTCACGTGCAGGCGCCGCAGCCGCAGGGAGCTGGCGATCTCCGGCTTGGCCGCCATGCCAAACAGCAGCAGCCCGCAGAGCAACCAGCCGCTCCAGTAGTGGGAGCCCCAGAAGGCGCCGCCCAGGGGGTTGTCGCTCAGGCGCCACACCTCGGGCTGCAGGCCCAGGGCCAGCAGGGCAAACCAGCAGAGCAGGGCAAAGGCGGCCCGCAGGCCCGGCGCCTTCACCCGCCACAGGGCCAGGCAGCTACCCAGGCAGCCCGCCGCCACAGCCAACAGGGGCAGCAGACGCGCGGCGAAGGTGGGCGAAGCCTCGTATGCGCTGTCGTCCTGATCCGCCACCAGCACCGTGGGCACTTCTGCATCGCGGTGGCACAGGATGACGCGTTGCGCGGTGGTGGCCAGCCGCAGGCGCATCTCGCTGTCGGCCAGCGCCTGTTCGGCGCGGCGCCGCTCCGTCACGTCCTGGTTGACGGACAGCAGCCGCAGCCCGCCATCGGCGCTGCGCAAGGTCACGCTGCGCGCGTGCAGGATGCGCACCTGCCCATCCGGCCGCAGCATGCGGAAATCGTAGTCGA
>CALJTZ010000115.1 GCA_937975655.1 uncultured Synechococcus sp.
CAGCGGGGTGCGCCGCACGGGCGGCCACGGGGGAGGCCGTGCTGCTGGCAGCCGCAGCCCTGGACCACGCCGCGGCGGGCCTGCGGGCGGTGGCCAACGGCGGGCTGGGGGGCGGCACCCCCATGGCGGTCGCCACTGCCCTTGCCCATGCTGCGGAAGCGATGTAAAAACAGCGCAAAGCGGCAAAAGAACGCCGTCTCGGAACAGTTAAGAGCGCAAACGCTGACAAATGCGCAAGTTTCATCCCGAAGTGTGTTGTTTTGCGGCTGAAAGCTGAAGCGTTACTGAAGTAAGTGAGCCGCCCAGCAATTTCATAGGAGATTTTCTGGACTTTCCAGCACCCGGCTCATGACAGCCTCCAGCCTCTCGGCGAGCGGCACCAGCCGACGCCGGGGCAATGACCCGATCAGCTGGTACCTGTCCACCATCGGCCGCGTGCCGCTGCTGACCCCAGCAGAAGAAATTGAACTGGGCAATCAGGTGCAGGCGATGATGCGCCTGGTGGAAGAAGACAAAGGCGAGGATTACAGCGACAAGGAGAAAAAGACCATCCGGGTGGGCCGCCGTTCGAAAGAACGAATGATGAAGGCCAACCTGCGCCTGGTGGTGAGTGTGGCCAAGAAATACCAAGGCAAAGGGCTGGAATTGCTGGATCTGATCCAGGAGGGATCCCTCGGCCTGGAGCGCGCCGTGGAGAAATTCGATCCCACCCGTGGCTACAAGTTCTCCACCTACGCCTACTGGTGGATCCGCCAGAGCATGACCCGGGCCATCGCCTGCCAGTCGCGCACCATCCGGCTACCGGTGCACCTCTCTGAACGGCTCACGGCCATTCGCAAGGTGAGCCTGGATCTGGCCCACAAGCTGGGGGCCATGCCCAGCCGCAAGGAAATCGCCGAGGAGATGGGCATGCCCATCGAGGAGCTGGATTCCCTGCTGCGCCAGGCCCTCACCACCTCCAGCCTGGATGCGCCGGTGAATGGCGAGGAAGGCCGCAGTTTCCTGGGCGATCTGATCGCGGACAACAGCCACGCCGAGCCCCTCGAGCAGGTGGAGCGAGGCATTCACCAGGAGCAGCTGGGCCGCTGGCTCACCTACCTCACCGACCAGGAGCGCCAGGTGCTGGAGCTGCGCTTTGGGCTTGAAGGTGAAGAGCGCCACACCCTGGCGGAGATCGGCCGCATGCTGGATGTGTCCCGCGAGCGGGTGCGGCAGGTGGAACTCAAGGCCCTGCGCAAACTGCGCCACCTCACGCGTCGGCTGCCCTCTTCGATCTGAGCAGCTGGGGGATCAGCAAGCCAGCGATCTGACGACAAATCAGATCCTCAAGGGCTTCACTCTGCAACTGCAGGGCCGATGAGGCGTGCAAACCATCCAGCATCAACAGCGTGTTGGTGAGCAAAGCCAGCAGATGGGCCGATCGGCCACTCTGCCCATCCACTTCGCGAGGCTTCTGGAGCACGCTGAGATCCACGGTGTCAGCCCCCATCTCCTGAGCCATCGCCAGGGCCGAGCTGGCCAGCCGTTCTGGCCGGACCGTGACCACAAACCCATTGGCCTCACTGATTTCACAGTGATAAGCCTCACCGGGCAGGAACAGTCCGGGCTGGTCAGGACTGTTTCCATAGGTGGCCCCTCCGAGGCGAACCCTCGTCCGTCCTCCCGAAGAGAGGAGAAAGGTCACCACCTCATGGTTCTCCACCTCAAAGCAGAAGGAAGAGCCAAGGCCCACAGCCACCCCAAGACTGCCCAATTGCAAGGACGCAGTCTTGTGGGCGTACTCCTGTCCGCTCAGCAGGGGATGGGCATCGCGGACGGGCAGAAACCGGGCCACACGCGATTTGCAGTCACGGGGACTGGCAGCAATCACCGAGAGGGAATCCAGCGCTGCCAGCGGAGACGCCCGAACTCTTTGGATCTCACTCATCGAGGCAGTTCGGAAACAACCACTACAAAATCCTGTTCATTGCCCAACTATATCCACACGCACAACAAACAAGCAAAGACTCGTCCGCATCCCAAGATGTGCGTAGCCGTGAATACAAGGGAGATCCGCACTAAAAGAGAGAGGCGCCTAGAAAGGTCGCCAGGTTTCCCAGATGGATGCTCACACCAGAGGCACTGCAATCCCTGGACTACCTCCTCTGGCTTGGGTCGGGTGAACATGCGGCTCACTACAGCTTCTGCAGCCAAAGTGCCATCTCCCGCAGGGCGGCCCAGGCGGCCGAGGTGCTGGGCATCAGGCTACGGAAAAGCACAAGCGGGTGGAGCACAGAGCCCCACAGCCATCTGCTGAGCCTGGAACGACAAGTCCATCAGCTATATCGGTTCCTGAAAACCAAGCGGCTCAGGCTTGAATCCGACCACTGGGCAGGCCGCGACATCCTGGCGGAGCTCCCCAGCCAGTGGATTTGCGGACGCCGAGGCCGGATTGGCATCCAACGCCCCATGCAGCTACTGCGGGAGCGGATTATTGACGCCTGGATCTCCTGCAGCAAACCAGATCTGCCTGCCCAGGATGATCCCCTGTTCGCCGTTTATGAGATCGCCAACGTCCCCCTGCACCTGGCCAGCGCCAACGACCACCCCCTAGCGGGGGAATCCGGCCTCACCACCAGCGACCTGATCAAGTACCCATCCTTGGGCCTAGCCAGTGAGTGCTACCCACAATTCGGCGCCCTCCTGAAGCAACGCGGACTCTGGCGCCAAACCATCAACCTGGACATCTATGAATTCCAGGACTGGGAGGGCAGGGCCAGCCAAAGCCTCGTGACCGTTCCCGTGAATTGCCTATCCACAGATTTCAGCTACGGCCTCAGCACCCTCGACTGGTCCACTGGCATTCAGGACTGCATCGCCCTGATCGTTCGTCGCGACCTCAGCGAACAGGCGGAGATCCAACACCTACTGAACCATCTGCGCAGCCGCACCCAAGCCATGGCCCGCGTGAACGAGCAACTCAGCCTGCTGATGTAATCGGAGGACGGCCTAGCTGGCGAACAGCGAGCACCCCCTCATCCCACCGCATCAGCAGCCACGAGTGCGAACCGTTCCACCGCTCGGATCGGCCAACCCCTGAGTTCGACAAAGATCTGGAGACGTGCGGCAGCCGCTTCTGGAGTCGCAACCACCAAAGCGTTGGCCGCATCGCTGGAGAAGGTTCCGCTGGCCGTCAACCAGCGAGGTCGGGCCGCGGGGCGGGCAACACGGGGACGGAATCGGACGAGCCATGCGTCTGAAGCCATAGCCCGTGGACTTGCCGAACACGTCAGATTATGCAGGATCAGCAAAGGGCATGTCAGGTCGGCTCCGGTTGGCGTTGATGCTTGAACGCTGGGAGGGTTGCTGGAGCCAATCAAGACGCCTTCCACGCAGACCAGGTTTGAGGCCAAGGGCCCGTTACCGGATTGAAGTGGAAGATCGCTGTGCGCGTCGTGACACGATCCAACGCTGACTCGTGACCTGGGTCCCTTGGATGCGGTGAATGGCTAGATCGACAACGCGTGTGTTGACTGTCCGGAAAACCGTATGGATGGCTGTAGCTACTGCTTCTGCTGCTGGAAAGTGGAAGCGGACGAGAACATGAAACGTGCTACCGACTCTGAAGCGATGCCGGAGTGATTTAGGGCGCAGACTTGATCGTGCGAATCTCGCGCACATCAAAGCCCGAATCGCGAATCGCCTTGCGGATCTGCTGATCATCAACAACCGCACCAGGTTTTACACTGATCGTGACCCGATGCTGTTTGAGATCCACAGCAACAGCTTGGGTAAGCGATAAACGACGCAGGTTGCGCTCAATGCCCTGAGCGCAGTACGAACACACCATGCCGTTCACCGTGATCTCGACGCGGGAGCCCTCGACAGCCGACCAGGCCGGAGGCAACAGCGAGGCTCCCGTGACGAAGACCAGCGAAATCAGGGCGCGGCGCAGATTGGCAGCGAACATGGGGATGAGTCGGTCAACGACCTCACTCTGTAGCATCAATTCCATTCATCCACCGCAGCCCCTTCGCTCACCATTGTTGCCAGCCCCACGTCGTCTCGCTGCGGTAGCACTGGTGCTGTGCTCCAGCACCCTGGTTTGCTGCGCCCTCCCCGCCTTGCTGGTGCTGCTGGGAGCTGGGTCGGTGTTGGCCACAGCGCTGAGTTGGTGGCCGGGCTTGACCGTGCTCTCCGAACAGAAAACGGTGGTGTTTGGCCTTGCGGCAGTGGCGTTGGTGGTTGCAGGCGTGGGTTTGTGGCAGAGCGCCCGACTGCCATGCCCCGTGAATCCTGAGGCGGCACAACGTTGCCGCAGGCAACGACGCCAGGCCCAGACCCTCTACGCCCTCTCCTGCACCTTCTTTGGCATTGGCAGCTTTGTGGCCTTTGTGCTTCCACTGCTGGCGTGGTGATGAAAGCCCGGCCACTCGCGGCCTCCCTTGCCTGCCAGCTGGCCATTCAGCTCATCGCGACTGGCTCCAGCCTCGCTTTGCCCATGAGCTACGCAGGCAGTACGACCGTTGGGGTAGAGCTTGATCACATCTGGTCCAGTGCCTGGTTCAGTCATGCCGTGGAACGCCAGCTGGGCGTGGGTATGTCGGCACAAGTAATTCCTGGGAGCGGAGTTGATGGAGAGAACCAGCACAGCCATGACCGCAGCGAGCTCAACACCACCGAAAGCTTCCTGCTGCTCGACAGCACCCATCTGCTGAAGCGCTGGAACATGGATCGAGCCCAAAGCAATCTGTGGCTGCTTGCAGGGGTGGGCACGTACCAGACATGGAATAACGAACGCGTTAGCGCAGTGCGGATTGCAGCACGCCCTGGCCTGCAGTTCGACATTGAAAACACGCGACTGCGCTTGGAGGCCAAAGGACAACTATTTCTGGCATCGGGCGTTGAACGTTCCATGCTCAGCGCCACGACCGGCGTCGGACTGACGCCACCGCGCTACGAGGGGGTTCAACCCTGGCTGGAAGTGCAGGTGCGCGCAATGCCAGGCGTAACGGATCAACTCGAGATCATTCCCAAGCTGCGGCTGCTCCACCGCCGGGTAGTGCTGGACGTTGGCTACAGCAATCTCGGATCGATCACAGGAAGCGTGACGACAACGTTCTGAGGGCAACCCAAAGGCATCAGCCTCTCAAGACGCGTTCAGACCACCACAATCCCTGCAAGATTCCAGCAGGCTCACCAAGTCTGTTCGCATCGCCTCAAGCTCAACCGTTCTCGCATTGATCGACTCAGAACGCGATTGGACAACGGCTTTCAACGCACTGCACCGGCAACAACCAGAACGGCAAACACCAAGAGAGCACGTAAGCCCTAAAGACAGCCTATCGATAACCTCAAAAGGAGCAGTTCAAGACTAGCCCCCTAACATTGACTGCCTCGATCGCCGTACAGAAACTGAACATCTACGAGCAACCCTCAAGAAACTTGAACAGGGCAGTTCTGCTGACCAGGACAATCAGCGCTCGATGTCATAACAGCAACTGTCCAGCAGGCTCATCGAACTGGAGAAATGAGCTAACTTGCAGCAGTGGCCAGCTCAACACCGACCATGCCAAAAGTAAGTCTTCGCCAAGTCGTCATGGGAACGGCAGGCTGCATCGGCCTCGCCCTCTCGCCGCTTGCCAGCACAGCTGTGCAAGCCAACTCAGCTGGAGTGCCGGCCATGTACGCCACCAAGGCGGAAGCCGAGGAGGCAGCCAAGAAGCACTTCAACTGCACCGGCGCCCATGCGATGGGCAATCAATGGATGCCCTGCGCCACCCATGGTCAGCCCAATAGCAACTCCCAACACAATCATTGAGCATGAGCACCTGGGGTAATCCGCCGAAGCTGATTGCCTTCGGAATTGCTCGAAGATCAGCCCCATTGGACAATCCCTGAAGGAAATCAAGACCTGGTGCCCGCGAATGGTCGAGTTTGTTAGGCACACTTGAGGCGGCTGCTGACCAGCCTCAAGGACTAACCATGGGACCTGTCCAGAAACCCATTCCACCTCACAGCTCAGTGAGGGCCTTGCCGTGGCGATTGCGCAGCAGATCTCAGCAGCACGTGTCGCGCACGTCCTCTGGGCACCAACCACTTGACCACGTACACCCCTCAGAAGCACTGCAGGAGCTGAAATCCCAGTGAGGCCGCCCTTCGTGTATCACCCGGCCTACTCGGCGCCGCTACCCAGCAGCCATCGTTTTCCGATGGCGAAGTTTCGGCTGCTGCACGATGAACTCCTGCACCAGGGCCTCGCCATTGCGGCCCAGTTTCACCAGCCCCAACCGGTGCCGCGCCGCTGGCTGGAACTCGTGCATGGCCGCCCATATCACCAGGCCTTCGCCCGTGGCGAACTGAGTACGGCCGACCAGCGCCGCATCGGACTCCCGTCCACCACACCCCTGGTGCAGCGCACCTGGCTGGCGGTGGGCGGCACCGTGCTCACGGCCCGCCTTGCCCTGCAACACGGCGTGGCCTGCCATCTGGCCGGCGGAACCCATCACGCCTTTCCGCACTACGGCAGTGGGTTCTGCATCTTCAACGACTGCGCCGTGGCTGCTCAGGTGCTGCTGGCGGAAGGGGCCATCGAGCGGCTGATGCTGGTGGACCTCGACGTGCACCAGGGGGATGGCAGCGCCGCCATCTTTGCCGGCAACGCGCGGGTGTTCACCTTCTCGGCCCACTGCGAAAGCAACTTTCCCCTGCGCAAACAGCAGAGCGATGTCGACCTCCCCCTCGCCGATGGCCTGGAGGACGACGACTATCTGGTTGCCATTGGCGAACGCCTGCCCGACCTCCTCGACCAGGTGAAGCCCCAGCTCGTGATCTACAACGCCGGCGTGGACCCCCACCGCGGTGATCGCCTCGGACGCCTCTGCCTCAGTAGTGAAGGCCTGCTCAAGCGCGACCACCTGGTGCTGGATGCCTGCCTACGCCGCCGCATTCCCATCGCCACGGTGATCGGCGGCGGCTACGACGACCTCGCTCCCTTAGTGCAGCGCCACAGCCTGGTGTTCCGGGCGGCCAGCGAGCAGGCCCGCCTGCACGGCCTCTAGTCCTCAGCCCAGATGTAGCGGGTGAGTTCCTCAGGCTTGGGCTCTGGCGCCGCGAGGGCGAACTCCACGCAATCAGCCACTTCCGCGTCAATCTCCTTCTCGATGCCCTTGAGCTCCTCGGCAGTGGCCAGGTTGTGCTCGATCAGGTGGGCCGCCAGGCGCTTGATCGGATCGCGCTGCGCCCAGAATTCCTTCTCCTGCTCTGCCCGCAGTTCATCGGGGTCGGCGAGGGAGTGGCCGCGGAAGCGGTAGGTGAGGCACTCCAGCAGCGTGGGGCCTTCGCCAGCGCGGGCGCGCTCAATGGCGCGCTGGGCAGCAGCCCGCACCGCCAGCACATCCATGCCATCCACCTCTTCACCCGCCATGCCGAAGGCGGCGGCCTTACGCCAGATCTCCGGATCGCTGGTGGCGCGGTTGTGGTCCATGCCAATGGCCCACTTGTTGTTTTCCACCACAAACAGGATGGGAAGCTTCCACAGAGCCGCCATGTTCAGGCACTCGTAGAACTGCCCGATGTTGCAGGTGCCATCGCCGAAGAAGGCCGCCGTGACGGCATCACTGCTGGCATCGCCGAGGGCATCGCGCTTGTAGCGGCTGGTGAAGGCGGCACCGAGGGCCACGGGGATGCCCTCGCCGATGAAGGCGTAGCCCCCCAGCAGGTGGTGCTCCTTGGAGAACAGGTGCATGGAACCGCCGCGGCCCTTGCTGCAACCGGTTTCCTTGCCGAACAGCTCGCTCATCACCTCCCGGGCCGGCACGCCGCAGCTAAGGGCGTGCACGTGGTCGCGATAGGTGCTGCAGAACCAGTCGTGCTGCATCTTCATCGCCTTGATCACGCCCGTGCTCACGGCCTCCTGGCCGTTGTAGAGGTGCACGAACCCGAACATCTTGCCCCGGTAGTACATCTCGGCGCACTTGTCCTCGAAGCGCCGCCCCAGGGTCATATCGCGGTAGAGCAACAGGCCCTCATCCCGCGTCACCGTGGCGGGCGTGGAGGGGTAGAGGTTCAGCAGACGTTCGGCATGGAGACCCACCGCATTGGTGTCAGCCGAGCAGGACGGGGCCCCGCTGGCCTGTGCTCCGCTGGCGGCGATTCCCTGACTCATGTCTGCCTGTGTCATGTGGGCGTCCTGTTACGGGAGCCTGATGCTGTTGCCGACTGTACGGGGTCCATCTCCAAAAGGTGTGGCAGTTACGGCCAAAATCGCAGACCCTGCCTACAGTCACGCGTCAGCGAAGGCCCCGGCTTGGAACTGCCGATCGACCATTTCCGCCTGCTGGGAGTCAGTCCCACCACCGACGGGCAGACCGTGCTCCGCACCCTGCAACAGCGGCTGGATCGGGTGCCGGACCAGGGCTTCACCCTCGACACCCTGCAGGCCCGGGCCGATCTGCTGCGGGCGAGCGCGGAGTTATTGGCGGACGAGCAGCGCCGCCACCTCTATGAAACCGAACTCACCGCCATCGCCGACGGTGAAGGCGCCTCCATCGCCGCCCTGGAGATCCCCCCTTCCAAAGAAGTGGCCGGCCTGTTGCTGTTGATGGAAGCGGGCCAGGCCCTTGAGGCCTTCGAGCAGGCCCACCGGGGCCTGCAGCCGCCCCAAGCCCCAGCCCTGGGCAGCAGCCGCGAGGCCGACCTCACCCTGCTGGCGGGCTTGGCCTGCCAGGCCGCCGCCCGGGACTTTGCCGCTGAGCGGCGCTATGAAGCCGCCGCCCGCACCCTGCAGCAGGGCCTGCAGCTGCTGCAGCGCATGGGCCAGATGCCCGAGCAGCGCCGCAAGCTCGAGCAGGAGCGCGACAACCTGCTGCCCTATCGGGTGCTGGATCTGCTCAGCCGCGACCTCTCCGCCACCCAGGAGCGCGCCGAAGGCCTGGCGCTGCTGGAGCAGCTGGTGCAGAAGCGCGGTGGGCTCGAAGGAGAGGCCGACCCCAGCTTCCCCGCAGCCGAATTCCAGCCCTTCTTCAAACAGATTCGCCCCTTCCTGACGGTGCAGGAACAGGTGGACCTGTTCAGTCGCTGGGCCCAAAGCGGCTCCAGCACAGCCGATTTCCTGGCCAGCCACGCCCTCACGGCCGCGGGGTTCGTGCAGCGCAAGCCCGAGCGGGTGCGGGCCGCCCACGACCGCCTGGTGGCCAGCGGCCAGGCCGGTGTGGAGCCGTTCCTGGCCTGCCAACAGCTGCTGCTGGGCGACATCGAAGCCGCCGAGAGCCTGTTCGCCCAGGGGGCTGGCGAGGAGCTGCGCCAGTGGGCCAGCGAACAGGGCGACGGCCCCCTGGCAGGCCTCTGCGCCTACTGCCGCGATTGGCTGAGCCGAGAGGTGCTGCCAGGCTTCCGCGACATCGAGGCCGAGGCGGACCTGGAGGCCTGGTTCGCTGACCGCGACGTGCAGGCCTACGTGGAACAGCAGGACCGCATCCGCGCCCGCGCCGTGGCCGCCGTGAGCGGCAGCAGCAGCGCCAACGCTCCGGGCGCCCCGTCCGGCCCGTTCGAGGCCCTGCCCCCCTGGCCGCCGCTAGGAGATGGGTCGCACCCCGGCGACGCCACAGCCGACCTCCCCGCCGATCAGGACGGGGAGTCCGAAGACGACAGCCTCTGGGATGGGCCGTTCTGGGCTGGCTGGTCGCTGCCGGCCCTACCGGCCTGGGCCGCCGCGCCTGGCTGGAAGGCGCCCCTGGGCATCGCCGCCGCCGTGGCCGCGATCGCCGCCGGTAGCTGGCTGGCCCTGAGGCCCCGGGCCGTGGTGAAGCCGATCCCTGTTCAGCCCATGGCCGAACAACCCGCGGCCCAGAAACCAGCGAGTCAACAACCGGCCGCCCCGACCGCCAAGCCCGGAGCCAAGCCGGATCTGCCCCTCACCGCCAGCACGCCCACCCAGGCGCAGCTGCGCACCCTGCTGGAGGCCTGGCTGACCAGCAAGGCTGCGGTGCTGGCGGGCTCGGCCCCAGCCCATGACCTCGCCGAGCTGGCCCGGCCTGGTGTGGTGGCCAAGCTCGAGAGCCAGCAGAGCGCCAACGCCAGCCGCTCCGAGACGGAGAGCGTGAACGCGAGCGTGCAGAGCTTCAGCATCACGGAACAAAGCCCCAACCGCGTGGCGGCTGAGGTGGCCGTCACCTACAGCGATGAGCGCCGCAATGCCAGCGGCCAGGTGATCGGCCGCACCCCCAGCAGCGAACTGCGCAACACCTATGTGTTCGCCCGCGACGGCGACACCTGGCGCCTGGCCGCCTTCCGCCCCAGCCGCTAGGCGACAGCCCCCAGCGGCTTTCGGCGGCTGACGGGCGGCGGCTTTTTACGATCACCCCATGAGCGGGCCTTGAGCCCCACCTGAGCGCGCGCGCCCACATCCCATGTTCGACGAGCTTTCCCAGCGGTTTGAAGACGCCGTCAAGAACCTGAGGGGCCAGGGCAGCATCAGCGAATCCAACATCGACGGGGCCCTCAAGGAGGTGCGCCGGGCCCTGCTCGATGCCGATGTGAGCCTTCCCGTGGTGAAGGACTTCGTGGATGAGGTGCGCCGCAAGGCCATCGGCGCCGAGGTGGTGCGGGGCATCAACCCCGACCAGAAGTTCATCCAAGTGGTGCACGAGCAGCTGGTGGACACCATGGGCGGCGAAAACGCCCCCCTGGCAGCCGGCGGCAAGGCCGGTGAGCCATCGGTGGTGCTGATGGCGGGCCTGCAGGGCGCCGGCAAGACCACCGCCACCGCCAAGCTCGGCCTGCACCTCAAGGAACAGGGCCGCAAGGCACTGCTGGTGGGGGCGGACGTCTACCGACCCGCCGCCATCGACCAGCTGCAAACGCTGGGGCGGCAGATCGGCGTGGAGGTGTTCAGCCTCGGCACCGACGCCCGGCCGGAGGAGATCGCCGCGGCCGGCATCGCCAAGGCCAAGGCCGAGGGCTTCGACCTCAAGGCCATTCGGGCGCTGTTGCGAGAGCGGGCCAAGACTGAAACCCAAATAAAGGCGGCAGAGGAGCTTGCCTTGATCGTCAAGACCTATGCCGAGGCCGTGGAGCTGGCCGAGGAGCTGGAATAATGCGCAGGCCCGATCCGATCTTGGCCGCGCCTGCCACTATGGCCCGGCTGTTGGACATGACCCCGAAACAGCTTGCCGCCCTGGTCGAGGCCGGGGCCTTGCCTGCCCCCCGGCAGATCGGCGGGCTTGAACGGTTTGACGTTGACGAGCTGCGGCGCGTGATCCGGGGCGAGGCCATAGGAGGGGAAATGTCGTGGGCGTGAAGGCGGCAAAGAAATGGCTTTGGACGCCCGACAAGGGGAAGA
>CALJTZ010000116.1 GCA_937975655.1 uncultured Synechococcus sp.
ACTGCCCCCGGCCAGGATGATGCCCTTGCGCTGCCGTTGCACTGAGATCGGAGCTGCAGGGCTGGATGCTGGCATACGACATCCAGACATAAAAAACGGGCTGGCACGTTGCCGTGCGCAAGCCCGCTGGGGTTGAGGAGTTTGTTCGAGGCCATTCTGGCATAGCCATGGCTCCGCGCACGCTACTGGTGGTGGATTGCTACACAACAGGCACCAGCGGTGGTGGTTAGCCCGGCAGCGCCGCCATCAGGCTGCCCATCTCGATCGCCTGCAGGCCATAGCTCCAGCCCAGATTGCTCTTGATGCCGGAGCGCTCCAGGGCCTGCTGCATCGTGTCGGTGGTGAGCACCCCGAAGATCACCGGCACGCCGGTGGCGCGGCTCACGGCCGCCACGCCCTTGCTCACCTCAGCCACCACCACATCGAAGTGGGGGGTGTCGCCACGAATCACGGCCCCCAGGGTGATCACCACCTGGTAGCGGCCGCTGGCAGCCAGGCGCTGGGCCACCAGGGGAATTTCAAAGCTGCCGGGCACCCAGGCCACATCCAGCTGGCTGCTGCCGGCGCTGGTGTCGATGCCATGGCGGCCAAGGCAATCGAGGCAGCCGCTCAGCAACTTGGCGGTCACCAGGTCGTTGAACCGGGCCACCACAATCGCCACGCGCAGGGAGGCGGCGCCGGAAAACTGCCCTTCAAAAACGGTCACGGCACCTGGCCTGCTGCTCTGGTGAGCCTAAGGAGTCGTGGAGCCAGGGCCCTCAGGCCAGGCGCTCAGACCACAAAGAAGCTCATGCCCCAGTTCACCAGCACCAGGGCCACCCAGGCCAGGCCGCCCAGCAGGATCAGGCGGTTGGAGCGGCCGCTGTCCTCGTTGCTGGCGTAGAGCACGGGCACGGCCACGATCAGCGCGAACGACAGCACCACCAGGGCCAGAACGGTGAGGGTGTTGAGGATCGTCATGGATCGGTGGCGATGGGATCGGCGGCGCGCAGAGCGGGTCTACGCCGGCCAGTCGGTTTCGGGATTCTCACACGCGGGATCCGGGCAGGCGGAACCGGCCTGGGAGTTCCTTCACAAGTTGTGGTCGGCTTGCGCGGGCGGTTCTTGATCTGGGGCCCCTCTTGAATTCTGTACAGGCTGTACAGAACCCTTGAAAGGTTCGAAAAAGCACCCCCCTTACGATCAGACACCCCGCCGGAACCCAGCCTGTGGCCGCGCCCCACGAGCAGCAGCCAGAGCTGGCCCTGCAGGGCAGCCTGTTTGGCCTGGAGCCGGAGCCGGAGCCGCAACCCGGGCCGCCAGCGCAGCCCAGCCCAGCGGCGCCCACAGAACTCGAAGCGGCAGACCTCACGGCCGATGCCGCCGCCCGCCCCCGGCAACGCCAACGCCGCGCTGACACCGCAACGGAGCCCGCCGCTCCAGACACCAACGAGCAGGCAGCAACGGCCGACGACGACCTGCCCCCCTGGCATCACCACGCAATGGTGGAGCCGGAGCAGCTCACGCCGATGCTGCGCCACTACGTGGAGCTGAAGCGGGCCCACCCCGAACGGGTGCTGCTCTACCGGCTGGGCGATTTCTTCGAGTGCTTCTTCGAAGACGCGATCCAGCTCTCGCGCCTGCTGGAGCTCACCCTCACCGGCAAGGAGGCCGGCAAAGCCCTGGGCCGGGTGCCCATGGCCGGCATCCCCCACCACGCCGCCGAGCGCTACTGCAGCGAGCTGGTGCGGCGCGGCCTCAGCGTGGCCCTCTGCGACCAGCTGGAAGAGGCCTCCGCCCGCGGCCCCGCCAGCAAGGGCGCCCTGCTCAAGCGGGACATCACCCGCGTGCTCACCCCCGGCACGGTGCTGGAGGAGGGCATGCTTGCCGCCCGCCGCAACAACTGGCTCTGTGCCGTGGTGCTGGAGGGCGAGGGCTCCAGTGCCGGCCGCTGGGGCCTGGCGGTGGCCGATGTGAGCACCGGCGACTTCCGCGTCACGGAACGGGAGGGCAGCGATCTGCTGCACCAGGAACTGCTGCAGGTGGAGGCCGCCGAGGTGCTGTGGCCCATGCCCGAGAGCAGCGCCGCCAGCCCCGCCTGGTGTCCGGAGGGGCTGCGGCTCACGCCCCTGCCGCGCACCCCCTTCGCCACCCCGGAGGCCCGCACCACCCTGCTGAAGCGCTTCCGGCTGGCCAGCCTCGATGGCCTGGGCCTGGCCGAGGCGCCCCTGGCCCTGCGGGCGGCTGGGGGCCTGCTGCGCTACCTCGACGACACCCAACCCGGCAGCGCCATCCCCCTCGACCTGCCCACCACCTGGCATGCGGGCGACCAGCTGGTACTCGATGCCCAGACGCGCCGCAACATGGAACTGACCCGCACCCAGCTGGGGGGCACGGGGCAGGGGTCCCTGCTCTGGGCCCTCGATCGCACCGTCACGGCCATGGGCGGCCGCTGCCTGCGCCGCTGGATTGAGGCCCCCCTGGTGGACATCGCTGCCATCACCGCCCGGCAGGACGGCGTGGGTGAACTGGTGGGCCAACGCTCCTTGCGGCTGGCCCTGCGCCGGCTGCTGCGGCCCATGGGCGATCTCGAACGCCTGGCGGGACGGGCGGGGGCCGGCACCGCCTCCGCCAGAGACCTGGTGGCCCTGGCCGATGGCCTCGAGCGGCTGCCGCAGCTGGCGGCGCTGCTGGCCAAGGCCGAGAGTGCACCGCTGGCCTGCCTGACCCGTCCCTGGCCGGAACTGGCCGAGCTGGCGGCCCTGCTGCGCCACACCCTGCTGGACACGCCCCCCCTCAGCCTCAGCGAAGGGGGCCTGATTCACGACGGCGTGGATGCCCAGCTCGATGGCCTGCGCAACCAGCTCGACGACCAGGACGCCTGGCTGGCCCAACAGGAGGCCGCCGAGCGCCGCTCCAGCGGCATCAGCACCCTCAAACTCCAGTACCACCGCACCTTCGGCTACTTCCTGGCGGTGAGCAAGGCCAAGGCCGCCGCGGTGCCGGAGCACTGGATCCGCCGCCAGACCCTCGCCAACGAGGAGCGCTTCGTGACCCCCGAGCTCAAGGGCCGCGAGGGCCGCATCCTGCAGCTCAAGGCCCGTAGCGCCCAGCGGGAATACGAGCTGTTCTGCACGCTGCGCAGCCAGATCGGCGAGCAGGCCGGCCCGATCCGCGCCGCCGCCCGGCTGGTGGCAGAACTCGATGCCCTCGCCTCGCTGGCAGACGTGGCGGCCACCAGTGGCTACTGCAGGCCCGAGATCAGTGCCGGGCGCGAACTCGTGATTGAGGCCGGCAGGCACCCGGTAGTGGAACAGTTGCTGGTGGAACAGCCCTTCACCCCCAACTCGATCGCCCTGGGATCAGCCGGGGCCGCCGCCGCTGCCGAGCAAGATCCCGATCTGATCGTGCTCACGGGCCCCAACGCCAGCGGCAAGAGCTGCTATCTGCGCCAAACGGGCCTGCTGCAGCTGATGGCCCAGATCGGCAGCTGGATTCCCGCCAGCTCCGCGCGCCTCGGCATTGCCGATCGCATCTTCACCCGCGTGGGTGCGGGCGACGACCTGGCCGCCGGCCAATCCACCTTCATGGTGGAGATGGCCGAAACCGCCAACATCCTCCACCACGCCACCGAGCGCTCCCTGGTGCTGCTTGATGAGATCGGTCGGGGCACCGCCACCTTCGATGGCCTCTCGATCGCCTGGGCCGTGGCCGAACACCTGGCCGGAGCCGATGGCCACGGCATCCGGGCCCGCTCGGTGTTCGCCACCCACTACCACGAGCTCAACGAGCTGGCGGAGCTGCTACCCAACGTGGCCAACCGCCAGGTGCTGGTGGAGGAAACCGGCAACGATCTGGTGTTCCTGCACAAAGTGGTGGCTGGCGGTGCCAGCCGCAGCTATGGCATCGAGGCCGCCCGCCTGGCGGGAGTGCCCCCCGCGGTGGTGCTGCGGGCGCGCCAGGTGCTCAGACGCATCGAGGCCAACAGCCACGTGGTGGTGGGGCTGGAGAGCTCCCTCAAGCCAGGCCAGCCCAGCCCCATCAAGTCGGCGGCTGCCTGAGCCAGGCCCAGCGCAGCAGGGCATTGGCCGCGGCCCCCACCAAGCCGGCCCCGCCGCGGCTGCCCTCCAAGCGGATCTGGGGCAGGCCGCTCTCCGCCAAATGGCGCTTGCTCTCCGCCACCCCCACAAAGCCCACGGGCATGCCGATCACCAGGGCCGGCGCCGTGGTGGCCCCTGTGCGCACCAGCTCCAGCAGCACCTCCAGGGCCGTGGGGGCACTGCCGATCAACACCAGTGAGCCGGGATGCTCCGCCAGGGCCTGGGCCATGCCGGCCGCCGTGCGGGTGCTGCCCTGGGGGGCCCGCTCGGGGGCCCAGTCGAGCACCGAGCGCACGGCATTGCCAAAGCAACGCCGCGCCATGGGCTGCACGGCGGCCGCGGCCATGGCCGTGTCCGTGAGGATCACCGCCCCGGAGGCCAAGGCCTGGGCCCCCTGCTCACAGGCCCCGGGCGAAAAGCGCACCGCCGGCACCAGGCTGAGATCGCCACTGCTGTGCACCAGCCGCAGCACCACGTCCTGCTGGATCGGGCTCAGCCCCTGCAACACGGCCTCCGGCTCCAGGGCGGCCCGAATCAAGCGGATGCTCTCGCTGAAGATCGGGTGATCGAGACCGTTGGGGCGATCCGCGGGGTCGAACGGGTGC